>JAYVSP010001019.1:0-7687 GCA_043775215.1 Planctomyces sp.
TTATTGTTGTTCTATTCGTCACCCAGGGCTTCGCCCTGGGCTATCGAGTTGCACCCCTTTGGGGCGAAAAACAAGACTGCGCAACTTCAAAACTTGCGCTTCGGGTTAGTGTCGCCACGCACCGGAATGTCGCTGATCCAGATGCTGGTCGTCATCTCGATGATCGGAATGATCTCGATGGTGGCCATCACGACGATCATCTCGATGTTGCGTGAAGAAGGCCGCACGGCGCAGGTCTGGAGTAACCAACACAGTCTGCAACGGTTGAGCGATGACTTTCGACGCGACACCCATGCCGCGCGGTCCGTGTCAATTACCATCGAAGACAATGTTCCCGTGTTGATCTTGGAGACTGCCAGCTCGCCGTCGAGGTCAGTGACCTACGTCGTGAACTCGCGAGAAGTCATTCGCCGCGAGACCGATGGCGATAAGGTGCTCCGTCGAGAAGGATATCGTCTGCCGGACTGTCAGGTCCGCTTTGACTCACCGGCCACATCGGGCGAGGCGTCTCGACTGACTGCTGGGCAAGTCGTGCAATTGACCTGCCGCCGTCCGAGCGCCGCACCGTTGAATCGCGGCACGCCGCTGCCGCTACACGACGAACGAGTGCTGGCCGTCATCGGCCGTGACCACCGCTTTAAGAAATCTGACAAGCCCTCTGTGGAGTGATGATTGTGAACCGACTGATGAAGTTTATTCTTCGTGCGAGCGAGATTGAGAGATGTTTAACCGCAACGCCATCGGCGTGCGCGAGTCGTATCCGCCGCGCCCACGCCGATGGCGTTGGGGTTAAACAAAGCAACGACGGACGTCGCGGCGGATTGGCGTTGATGGTGGTGCTGGTTGCGTTGGCGATCGTTTCGGCGATTGCCATGTCGCTGCTGAAATCGGCGATCAGCCAGCATCGACAAGCGGCGCGTGAGGTTCTGGTCGCGCAAGCACGCTGGCTGGCGGAATCGGGGATCGACCGTGCCGCCGCGCTGCTGAAATCCGATCATAAAACGGAAGGCTTCCAATGGTCCGTGACGGCCGAGCAACTCGGCAGCCGTGACGCTGCCAAGGTGACGATCGAGATCAAGTCGGTCGAGAATGCACCGCAACGTCGTCAGATCATCGCCGCCACCGAGTACCCCGCCGAGTCACCCAAACGGATTCGAACGACCGCCACGAGGTTCGTCGATTTGTGAAGAGAATTTTTTATTGAAATTCGCGCGATGCTTTAGGTCGCTTCGGTCCCTGTTGTCCTTTTGTCCTTATACAAGGGACAGAAGAGACCGAAACGACTTAAGGACCGGCGCAGAAATAACTGTCAGATGTAGCTGAACTCGCCAGAGTTCAGATCCGAAGTCTGGCGACTTCGGCTACGACAGTTATTGATTCGCCGGTCCTTAAGTGACACGCGAATATCAATCGCAGAGTCAATGAACCATCATACGCCCCGCTTTCGGGGAGACCGATTCACGAAAGGAAAAACGATGTCACCAGAATTCGTTCGTTCACTGGCCGATCGGCGTGGTTTCACGCTGATCGAACTGCTGGTCGTGATCGCGATCATCGCGATCCTGATTGCTCTGCTGTTGCCCGCCGTGCAACAAGCCCGCGAGGCGGCTCGGCGGACGCAGTGCAAGAACAGCCTCGCTCAGATTGCATTGGCCTTGCACAACTATGACATGGCTCACGGTTCCTTGCCGATCGGCAGCGTCAATCCGACCGGTCCGATTGTCTCCGAACCGCAGGGCTATCACATGAGTTGGATCGCTCAACTGCTGCCGTTCATGGATCAACAGCCGTTGTACTCGCAGATCGACTTCCACGTCGGCGCCTATGACCCGAAGAACGAGAAAGCTCGCAAGACGAGGCTCGTCACTGTGCTCTGTCCGAGCGATTTTCGCGATGGAGGAGGCCATGTTGAACCTGGCGGGTCCAACTTTGCGGGCTGTCACCACGACGTCGAGGCAGCGATCGACCACGGCAATCACGGCGTCTTGGTGTTGAATCAGGCGATCCCGTTTGACTCGATTACCGATGGTGCCGCGTCCACAATTTTCGTTGGCGAAAAGGTATTGCAGGTGAGCGAGCTCGGCTGGATTTCCGGCACACGCGCCACGCTGAGAAACACCGGTCACGCAATCAACCTCAACTTGGCATTGCTACGCAACCAGTTTCCCATCCAACCGCATGCCGAGGCTCCAGCCGCCACCGGTCCCGAGTATGTTGGCGGTTTTTCGAGTCATCACACGGGCGGTGCTCACTTTGCTCTCGGCGATGGCTCCGTCCGGTTTCTCAACCAGAACATTTCAGAGTTGGTTTTCCGTCGGCTCGGCAATCGCTCGGACGGCGAAGTGGTGGAAGAGTTTTGAGTGAATCGCTGATGATTAACGATTGATGATTGTTGAGGGGAGCAAGCTGACACACCGAACCACTTCAAAAATCAACGATCGTTAATCATCATTGGCCCATCAATCGTTATTCTTGTTATCCTCTAGCTAGACAGGATTCACTGCCGAAATGAGTGATCGCCAATGGACACCTCAAAATGACACCCGCTCGGATTTCTCGCGGCGTCAGACGGTTGTGTGGCCGATGTGGTTTCACGCTCATCGAGCTGCTGGTCGTAATTTTCATCATGGCCATCCTGATTGCCATCCTCTTACCCGCCGTGCAGCAAGCGCGCGAGGCGGCTCGCAAGGGGCAGTGCGTGAACAACCTGGCCCAGATCGGCTTGGCTCTGCACAACTACGAAATGGCCCACGAAGTGTTTCCTCCCGGCACGGTGAACCCGACCGGTCCCATCCGCTCCGAATCGCGGGGCTATCACATGAGCTGGATCGCTCAACTGTTGCCATACCTGGACCAACAGAATTTGTACTCGCAGATCGACTTTCAAGTCGGTGCCTACGACGCGAAGAACGAGACACCGCGACGTACGCAACTACCCGTCTGCATCTGTCCTACGGATTTCCGTTCGTCGCGCGGGTATGGTGATGCGCCAGGTTCCAGCTATGCCAGTTGCCACAACGACGTCGAGACCGCGATCGACCGGAGCAATAACGGCGCGTTTGTGCTCAATCAGGCTGTGCGGCGTGTGGCGATCACCGACGGCCTGACCTTCACGCTCTTCGTTGGCGAAAAGATGTTGCTGAATGAGGAACTTGGCTGGATGTCAGGCACACGGACCACGCTCCGCAACGCCGGTACGAAATTGAATGCTGACGTCCATTCGACACGCTCCGAGTTTTCACGGCAGCCACAAGCTCAACCCGCGATCACCTTGGAGCACGTTGGTGGATTCTCCAGCCATCACGATGCTGGTGCTTATTTCGTTCTGGGCGACGGCTCTGTCCATTTCATCAACCAGAACCTTGACGAACACGTGTTTCAATCGCTGACGAATCGCTCGGACGGCGGAGTGGTCGAAGATGTTTTTTGATGGGAGTGACCAGTGTTTCAAACGCAATCGGTGCGATCGACTTGTCTACTGTGGGTGGGCGTAATGATGTTGCCGTTCTTCGATGCGATGGATGGTTCGAGACCGCTCACGCACGCTGCGGAACCGAAGGTCTTGCCGCATCCAGGTCGGTCCGTGGTAATTGCTAAACATGGGATCGTTGCGACCAGTCAGCCGCTGGCGGCTCAGGTGGGATTGGACGTTCTCAAAGCGGGCGGCAACGCGGCGGATGCGGCGATTGCGGCGTCGGCGATGATCGGGCTGGTCGAACCGATGAGCTGCGGGATCGGCGGCGATCTGTTCGTGATCTATTGGGACTCAAAGACCAAGCGGCTGCATGGATTGAATGCCTGCGGGCGGAGTCCGTTCAAGCTGACTCGCGAAATGTTCGAGCAACGCGGCTTGAAAGAGATTCCAGACACCGGTCCGCTGAGCTGGTCGGTCCCCGGCTGCGTGGACGGCTGGGAGATGTTGCGCTCGAAGTTCGGGACGATGCCGTTCGAGAAGTTGCTCGCGCCGAGCATTCAGTACGCGACCGAAGGATTCCCGGTGAGCCCAATCATCGCATCGAGTTGGGGCGGTGGGGGACTATCCCCTTGGGCCGATTCGGTGAAAACGTTTTTGCCGAATGGCCGAGGACCGCGCGTTGGCGAAATGTTTCAGAACCCGAATCTCGCCGTGTCGTATCGCGCCATCGCGACTGGCGGCCGAGATGCTTTTTACGAGGGTCCGATCGCCGCCGAGATCGTGCGATTCAGTGAGGCGAACGGTGGGTTCTTCTCGAAGCAGGATTTCACTGATCACACGTCCGAGTGGGTGCAGCCGGTGAGCACGAAATACCGCGGCTACGACGTTTGGGAGTTGCCGCCAAACGGGCAAGGGATCGCCGCGTTGCAGATGCTCAACCTGTTGGAGCGGCATGATCTGAAAACGCTCGGGCCATTTCATCCTGATTACCTGCACGTGTTGATCGAGGCGAAGAAGCTCGCGTTCGCGGATCGCTCGCGGTTTTATTTCGATCCGGCGTTCGGCACTCCTCCAACGAAGGAATTGATCTCGAAAGAGTACGCCGCGCGGCAGGCGGCTCGCATCGACATGCAGCATGCGGCGAAGCAGGTCGCGCCGGGCGATGCGAAGTTGGCACATGGCGACACTATTTATCTCACGGTTGTCGATAAGGACCGAAATTGTTGCTCGTTCATCCAAAGCAACTATTACGGATTCGGCTCGCAGGTCGTTCCGGGCAAGGTCGGCTTCGCACTGCAAAACCGCGGCTGCCTGTTCGCTCTCGACGACGAGCATCCCAATCGGCTGGAACCACACAAGCGTCCGTTCCACACGATTATCCCCGGCTTCGTGACGAAGGATGGCCAGCCGTGGCTGTCGTTCGGCGTCATGGGCGGCGACTTCCAGCCGCAAGGGCACGTTCAAGTTCTGGTCAACATCATCGACTTCGGCATGAACGTGCAGCAGGCGGGCGAACATCCGCGCGTACAACATGCTGGCAGTGCGACTCCAACTGGCCGGCCAGAATCTCCCGGCGGCGGAATTGTTGGGAATGAAGTCGGATTTCCGTCCGAGACATTGACCGCGCTGACCGCGCGCGGCCATCAACTGGCGGCACCGGGTGGTACGTTTGGCGGATATCAAGCGATCCTGATCGATCACGAGAACGGCTCGTTGCACGGCGGTACTGACCCGCGAAAGGATGGCTGCGCTGTCGGATACTGACGCGTCTCTTCGTGAGCAGCACGGCGCTAGCCCCGCGTCAGCTACCGCTCGCGATTCACACACTCAGGACAAACCATGAAGCTTCAAGCGTGGGCGGCATTGCTGATCATTTTGTTGCAGGCGGTACTGTTCTGGTATCTGTCCGAGACGATCGTGTTTCCGATCCTGGTGATGTTGATCAGTTTGCCGGCGGTGTTGTGGCGGCGGCGTTGGGAATTGTCGTCGGCACAGTTGCCGTTTCTGGACTTGGTGTTCGCCGTGTTGTGTGCGATGAAGTGGTACATCGCGCCGCATGAGATGCGGATGGTGACCGGATTCGTGATGTATCCGTTGGTGCATGCGGCGGCTCAGTTTTTCTTGCTGGCACAGGTCGTCCGATTGTGGGGGCGACGCCCGGATCGATCGTTGCCGGTTTATTTGCCGCTGCTCGCCGTATTGGTTTTCATCTGCCTGGGAGACATCGATGTCACTCGGCGGCAGCGGCGGATGTATCAGCATGCGACGCTGACGTTGGCCGGGTTGTCGTGTCTGTATTTCGCGCTGGCTCGGCGACGGCAAGTCGATGCGTCGTCTCGGTCACATGTCTGGGTGCGGCCCGCTCTGACCGTAGCAGTATTGGCCACGACGGGCTTCGCGGCACGAACAGGAAATGCGTGGCTTTTGGATGAATGGAATGAACTCGAACGACTGATCATGCAGTCCTCGGCGGCGCGCGGCCGGCCACCGCGTGAGAACGCATACGTCGGCTTCACGCCGCAAGCACCGTTGGGGAGTCTGGAAGTCTTGAAATCCAGTCTGAGCAACGAGGTGGCTCTGCGAGTGGTTTCCCACCATGAGCCGGGCTATTTGCGGGGCGCCGTTTTCGATCGCTTCAGCGGGGGAAGTTGGGAGCATCAGACGGATTGGCAGCCAGTTGTTTTCATGCGGGAACCGTTGCCGAGCGAGATCGCGACGCGGTTGCGGAGCAGCAGCGCACCGCAAACGGCGATGCCCATGTTTCAGCTTCGGCCATTCATCTCGGATACGTTTCGGCCGATGACGATTTGGCGTGAAAGCGTCGTGGAAGATTTCATGTTCTTGCCGCTCGCGGCGAAGTGCGTGGAAGCACCGCTCGATAAAGTGTCTTTGGATCGACACGCATTGATGTCTGTAGACAACTTGCCGCCCACAGCGAGCGTCACGGCATGGATTCCCCTCTTCGGTAGTCAAATTGTTCCTGAACCACTGACGCAACCGACGGATTGGAATCCGTCACAGCCGTTTGAACTCTCGCCCGAACAATCGGTCATGGCTGAAGAGCGGCTGCGTCAACTGCCCGCGACGATCGACTCGCGCGTGATTGAGCTTTCATCACAGCTCTTTCGTGGGTGCCAGACGCCGCAAGAAAAAGTGCAGGCAGTCCAGCGCTACTTCAGTCGGTATCGTTATCAATTGGGGATTGAGATCCCTCCAGGCAAAGGGAAAGATCCGCTCGCCTACTTCCTGCTGGAGCGACCGGCTGCACATTGTGAATTCTTCGCCAGCGGCACCGCTGTGTTGCTGCGGCTGGGCGGAATCCCCTGCCGCTACGCGACCGGCTTTGCGGGAGGCGATTTCAATCCCGTCGGACAGTACTGGATTGTGCGGCAACACGAGGCTCATGCTTGGGTCGAAGCCTACTTGCCAGACGAAGGCTGGGTTGTCGTTGATACGACTCCGGCGGCCGGCGTGCCGGCCGCGACCGAAACTTTCAGCATTTGGCACCTGTGGGACGAAATCAATCTGCGCGGACAGATGATTCGAGCGTCTCTGGCTGGCGGCACGCTGCTGGGCATGCTCACTGCGATCAAACTGTTTCTGCTGACGCTGGTGACGACAATTCCCGGCTGGCTCCTGACCAGCGGCGTGTTGTTTCTGCTGGCGCGGCAAATCCACATTCGGCGTCGCCCGCCGTGCGCGGCCGCATTGCCGGTGACGGTCATTGAACTGCAACTCTTGTTGAAAGAATTAGACCGCCGCCTCAGCCGCTGGCGCCTGGAACGAGATGCTCACGAAACGCTGCACCAATTCGCCGAACGACTCCAGGGGGAAACTCTCGTGCGTCCGATGCTGACGTTGGCCGCCGATTGGTACCTGAAATACGCCGCCACACGCTATGGTCCCGAACCCAGTGAGCCCGCGTGCGAATCATTGCGGCGCGATCTGCAACAAGTCTGCGCCGGATTGACGAAATCCAACCGCTTGCCGTTGTCAGAAGAACATTCCTCTGGATCTTGAGTGGTTGAATTCCTTCAGACATTTCAGTGACTGATCAAAAGGTGGCAAGCAAAGAACAGAGCCGCAGGTCGGAACCGGGCGTTTGTTTTTGTGAAATTGGCGGGAAGCAGCGTGATTCGCGCACGGACTCGAAGACCGCCAATTTCAAAAAACCAAGGCTCTTCCGGTGTTCCGGGGAGGCAAGTTTCAAAGCCACGGATGAAACACGGATTGAACACGGATCAGGACGGCGAACAAGGCAAAGAAGAATAG
>JAYVSP010001020.1:0-4389 GCA_043775215.1 Planctomyces sp.
GGCTAGCGCCGTGCCGCTCACGGAGATCAACGAGTCTGGTGCGACGCATCGGACGCTCGACGAGTTTGTCTTGCGTCGCCAAATCGGACTGGGACTCACCGGCCGCGTGTATGAGGCGTTCGACAAGCAACAGCAGCAACTCGTGGCGGTGAAAGTTCTGCGGAAATTGTGGCTCGCCGATCGCGCGTTGCGTGAGCGGTTCGAAGCCGAGGCCGACATCGTTGCCCGTCTCGATCATCCGGGTATCGTGCGGATTCACGGCCATGGCGAGACGCCCAACCGCGGCTGGTTCATCGTCATGGACCTTCTTCCGAATGGAGACCTGACTCCCTTGGCCGGGTTTTCGCTTCCGATCGAACAGGCAGTCGATTGGGTTCGCCAAATTGCCGCCGCGATTGAATACGCACACCGCGAGGGCGTCATCCATTGCGACCTCAAGCCAGCGAACCTACTCCTGGCGGCGGATGGACGCGTCGTCGTGACGGACTTCGGATTCGCTCAGACTCGCGAAGCAACAGAACCCCGTGCATACAGCATTGCAGGAACTCCTGCGTTCATGGCACCGGAACAGATCGACGCCGCTTGGGGACCAGTCGGCCTGCACACGGACATCTACGGCTTGGGAGCCGTTCTCTTCTTTCTTCTGACCGGGTCACCTCCCGTCGTCGGAACGCGCATTGATGAGATCTTTGAGGAAGTGACCTCGACGAAAGAGGCTCCATCCGTCACCAGTTTGAGACCCGACGTGCCATCTCGAATCGCAGAAGTCTGCCGTCGCTGCCTTTGTAAGTCGCCCTCTGGACGCTTTCGACATTTCGATGACGTCGTCGCAGTTCTTTGACGGAAGTGATCGACGATCACGGCTTGGCTCCGACGACTTTCGGATCGCGGTCGCGACGAACATCCCCTTGAGGGAACAACTCTCGCCGCAAAAACGACGATTCGAAGTCGTACAGTCGCAGGCTTTCGTGGTCGGCGGCAACAATCGTTGATCCGTCGCGTGTGAAAGATAGATTCAGCACGTGGTGCTTGAAGTCGCGCTGCCAAAGCTGTCGAGCGGTCGCGACGTCCCAAACTCGCATGAGGTATGCGGAACCGTGTGAGGCCGCCGCGGCGAGATGTCGACCGTCCGGTGAGAATGCAATTCGATCAACATGACTATCGCCATCTGCGATCAGCGCTCGCAAAAGCGTCCGGGTGGGAATATCCCAGAGCAGCACAAGTGTTCGACTGCTGTAAGCCATCAGTTTTCCGTCCGCCGAGACAGCCACCGACCGCGGCCGGAATGGCACCAATCTCAGATTCGCAGTTCTTTGACCAGACTTCAGACTCCAGAACTGAACTCCGGAGGAAGTCTCATCGTCGAATTGTTTTTCGTAGACCGAGGCCAACAGCGTCTCGTTATCCGGCAAGAATGCGAAGGCATTCATCCAGCACTTGGGCTGCGGGAAACGGTGAAGCACGTCGCCGCTTTCGATGTTCCAAAGAAAGAACTCCCCCTCGTCATTTCCACTCGCCAAAGTTTTTCCGTCCGGGGAGAATGCGAGACACGACACTTCCGAGCGATGACCGCTGAGCGTTTTCGTGCGTTTGCCACTCTGCGTGTCGAACAGCGAGATCAATCTCTCTCGGTCGCCAATCGCCAGCGTTTTGCCATCTCCGGAAAAACTGAGTGTTCGCACTGAGCCGTTGAAGCCATCCAATTTGCGGTGCAGCAGTCCCTTCTCGGAGTCCCAAAGTCGGACACACTTCGCGTCTCGGTCAGTGGCAGCGAGAATTCCATCCGACGAGAGTGCCAGTTGAGAGAACTCGTTCTCTGCTGGCCCCACGGTACCGAAGAACCCGCCGCCGAATTGAGCAGACAACTCGCAGGGAGAACTGGCGACAGTCGCCAGCGCGATGAGAAGCCTCGCGACAATCATCGAATGGCTGATTGTTGTCATGCTGCTTACCTAGAAGACTGTGACAAGAAGATGTTGATCGCACTCTACGAACGCTATGCCGCCTCAACAATCCGAATGCGAACAATCTCGAAATGGCGTTCAGCAGAGCTTCGCAGCAACGGCCCTTCGCCGTCGTCGCCGGCGTAGCCACCAGGCGGTCAGAGCCAGAAACGTTATAACGCCCAGAGAGAGCCCGATCACGAAGCGAGTCAGTCCGATGTTGAGCAACTCGATGTTATGGAACAATGGCTTGTTGGCGTTGAAGGCGATCTTGCGGAAGTGTTCCAGACGACGTTGCAGAAGCTCGCTCCGCGGCGGCTCATAACGCTGAGCCAACTCTGCGACCGCGATCGCATTCTCCAGTTGGCCGCTTAATGCGAGTACGGTGCTCAAATCACAGAGCAGGTCCGCGACAATCGCATCGGGAGGATCGACGAGTGATGTCCGCTCGCGAAGCTGAAAGGTCAGGTGCGAGTTCAGGTCATCCCAATTTTGCGACCCGCCAAGTACAGCGAGCTCTTCGTCAGACGGCCGCAATGGACGAGACTCGTCACCGAAGTTCAATCCGAGAATCGAATGAGCCTGCAACCAGTCGGGATCTTCCACCAGCTTTTGTTTCGCCTGAAGAATTCGAACGTGTAGCCATTCCGAACCTTGATGCGACTGCGGGTTGCGAGCGAGTCCCTCTTGAATCCAATGCAGCGACTTTTCGACATCACCGCTCAATTCATAGACCGTGCCGAGATTGGCGGCCGTGGGATACAGTCCTGGCTTAGTCGCTTCGATGTCATTCAGCACGGCCAACGCTTCGGTCAACTCGCCCGCACGGACCAACATCACCGCGTAGTCGTTGCGGAGTTCGTGGTTTGCTGGTTGTTGGTCCGATCGCTGTTTCAGATCCTCAGCCCTCGCGAGCCAAGACTGACGCGACATCTTGCTAACCAATCCGGTGGCAAATGCCCCCGGTTGTACCGATTCGATTTCTTCGACCTGACCGTCCAAATTGGTGGCATAAGTCCACAAACAAGCCGACACGCTGCGAACGAACAGCAACAAGCCAAAAGCCGGCAATAGCACGGGCCAATATCGCATGAAATTTATCCCCAACACGGCGATTACTTCACCTTCGCGAATTGCTTCTGGAAAAACTCGAGCATTCCCGCGGCCACGTTTCGGCCTTTGGCGTCAGGCGTGTAGACGTAGACATTTTCGATCCCGAGTTCATCCATTTTCGCCTTGAGCTGCTTGCCGAAGTTGGGGTGATGAATGCCTTGGCCGGGTTTGGCGTCGGCGGGGAGCGGGCCGTCGGTCTCGCTGTAGACCATGTAGAGCGGGGGATCGTCTTTGGTCAGGTGCGTGATGGCAGAAGATTCGTCGTAGAGTTTTTGTTTCTGCGGTGTCGGATGCAAAGCTTCTTCGGGTGTGCTTACGCCATAGATCTTGAAGATTGATGGATGCTCCCAAGCTCGGCCGCCGATCAACTCTTTGATTTTGATCGGATCGTAGGTGCTTTGACCGCCGAATGTGCCGATGGCTTGGATGCGAGTTGATTCGCGTTTGATCGGGTCATCGCTGCTGGGATCGGCAAGGTCTTCGTGAAAGCCGATCCACATCGAGATGCCAGCTCCAGCGGAACCTCCGAAGCAAGCGACACGCTTCGGGTCGATATTCCATTCGTTGGCTTTGCTCCGCAGGAACTGCACAGCGCGAGCACCGTCGTGTTGTGGAACGGGAAAGATGACGTCTTTCCCATCGACGAAGCGGTAATGAATCGAGGCGACGCTGATGCCTGCATCGTGAAACGCTTTCACCTGCGCTGGTGCGACATTCTTATTGCCGCCGACAAATCCACCACCGTGAATGTAGATCACCAGCGGAGTCGGCTTGTCGGATTTGGCCGGATAGAAGTCGAGCACGTTCCGTTCGGCCGGGCCGTACTTGACGTCGGCGTGAGTCGGTTTGATCTCATTTGCGGCGGATTGATCCGGATTTTTCCCGCCTTGCTTCTTTGCCGCATCGGCCTGGATTTTTTGCCGATACGCTTGAGCCTCTTCGCGTGTCAGCACGCCATCCTTGTTGGCATCCGCTTCAGGAAACCGCTTGAGCAGCGATTGCATGAGCTTGAGCTCATCGGTCTGCGCCTTCTCGTCAGCAAACAGCGCGAGGCCGGAAAAGATGATCAAGCACAACCAAGCGAAAGCTTGAATGAATGTCACCGGACGCACTTTGCGCCTCCGCACACTAACCCGAAGCGTGAGTTTTGAAGTTGCGCATTTCGGGGTGAGATCTGCAGAAAGTCCCGCCATTGAAGCCTGAAGCGCAAGCGAAGCTGTCGTTGAAGAAAACGGCTTCGCTTGCGCTTTTTGAAGTTGCGCAGTCTTGTTTTTCGCCCCAAAGGGGTGCAACTCGATAGCCCAGGGCGAAGCCCTGGGTGACGAATAGAACA
>JAYVSP010001021.1:0-6385 GCA_043775215.1 Planctomyces sp.
CGAGCCGGTGCCGCTGAACAAGCAAGGAACGGTGTTGCTCGATGCCGACGGCAAGCGACTGTTGCTGAAGACGAAAGTCTGCCTGCGTGAAGGGGTGCTCGAACTGTTCTGCTGTCTGAAACAGACAAAGGAGCACGAGTCGATTCTGGCAATCGAATCGGAAGCATTCGTGATTCATACCGGATTGTTGGCTCTCGGTGCGAAACCGGGGTCGCCGGTGCAATTTCAGCCGGAGTACTCTGCACCGAAGGGAACGCGTGTGCGGATCTTCTGTCAGTGGACCGACAAAGAAGGGAAGCCGCATCGCGAACCAGCCGAAAAATGGGTTCGCAATTCGTCGCGCCGGTTCTTCGTCGAAGTGTTCGATGCAAAACCGGAGGGACTGGAGTTGAAAGAAGGTTCGGAACTCAAGTGGGACGAAAAAAACAAAGAGCTGTACTGGTTCGGACATATGACCGAGAAGCAGCGTGACGCCTTCCTGGCTTTGTCCAAAAACGAGAAATACCGAGCGGCGATTAAGAAGTTCCACGACCGCACGCAGCCGCGCCCACTCGACAGTCCATGGGTTTTCGCCGGTAGCGGCTTCTATGTCGACGAGGCATCCGGCAAGAAATCGTATCTGGCCGAGGGGGGCGACCTGATCTGCGTCGCCAATTTTCCATCCGCCATGTTGGACATCGCGTCGAAGAGCACCGCCGAGGGAGAAGCCAACTTGATGTGGGAAGCGTGGATCGAACACATTCCGCCGGTTGGCACGGAAGTCCTGTTGGAACTGATACCGGACCTTGATGAGAAAAAGCCGGAGAAGAAGGGGAGCTGACTCGTGCTCCGAGCCTGTGAATTCTTCGTAGGGGTGGGCGGTTCGCCTGCCTTTTCATTACTTCCAGAGAACCAACAGGCGAGCCGTCTGTTCTACGATTTTTTCACAGGCTTCCGAGTCGAGTGCGTTCGCAGGTTGTGGCCGATTCGCAAAGTCAGGCAACGAATCTCGCATCGTCGTCGAATTCGCTTTGTGTCAAACGACAGGCCGTTGCGTAGAATCGTCTTGGACAGACAGGCCGGCCAGCAGCCGCTTCCACGCCTTGGGACGGAGCCGATCGGCGATCGCCAGAGACTCGTGCGATCGGGCCGGTTTCATTCAAGGTGGTGACTGTCGGAGTACTGCAGAATCTGCCGGTTACCCGTGGAAGTCGCGCCGCAGCGGATTGTCCGACGGCTGAAAAACACTTCAGTACGCGGCTATCTCCCGTCGATTTCACATCTGACCGCGTCCCGTGCGGACGGAATCTCCGGGTTTTGAACACCATCACGTCAATTCTGCTCACTTTAGTACTCCATTAGCTTTCCGTACCAATGGATCCTGTGCGGTTGGCTGGCGTATCGACTCGCGTGTGAGCCGCAAGGCCGTTTGTCGCATGAAGTGCCCGACTTGGCTCCCCCGCCTCTCCCGTTGCTTGTCCGTCCAATTGACCACAGCGGCTCGTCGTATTCTGCCCGCTGCTATGCGGCATCTGCGCAAGAATCCGCACGGGCACAATACCCTGGGCTCGATCGTCGTCTCGTGCGCGCTGGGCTTTCTGTATTTTCAAACTCAGCCGACGACCGCCGGAACTGACCCGTCCACAGCGGACTCCGCGGCACTGATTGCCGATGCGGAGAAGTCGTTCGGCGACCTCGCCCCCACCACTGAGGGTGACGTGAAGGGAGCCGATGGCCGCTCGGCAACCACCATTGCGGTCAACGAAACTCCAACCCTGACCGGCCACGAGGCTCTTCGCGAAAGCGACCGAATTCTGGCCATTACCGAAACAATGCTGCAAAAGATTCCAGCCTACTCGGCAACGTTCCTCAAACAGGAACGGATCGGTGATTCGCTCTCTGAGATTCAAGTGATCCAACTTCGCATGATTCACCACCCCATGAAGATCTCCATGAGATGGGAGGGTGGTCTGGATGCCGGTCAGCGTGTGGTGTTCGCTGAAGGGGAAAACGACGGCAACATGCTGGTCCGCAAACAGAAAGGCTTTGAGGCACGTTTGGGTGTGATCACATTGAATCCCCACGGCGCGCTGGCAATGAAGTACTCTCGCTATCCGGTGACGGAAGTTGGCCTCTTGCGATTCACTAAACTCATCCGGGAGCAGCGTGCGAAAGACCTCCTGTTGGAATCTGGCGTGTCGGCCAAAATGCTCGAACGGCAGCAGATCGATGGACGCGAAGCGGTCTGCTTCGCCATCGAGTACGACAGCCCGAAGTGGGCTCCCGACGCAAACCAAGAATATCGCAAGACGCAGATTTACATCGACACCCAAACCAAGCTGCCGATCTGTGTCCGCTGCTTCGGCTGGCCCGAAAAAATTCGCGGAGCCGACCCGGACAAACTGGACCAGACCACACTGCTGGAACTCTACGCCTACAAGAACATCGATCTCGAAGCGCAGGTCCAGCACGAAGATTTCACGCGAGCCAAGCTGCAATAGACTGCGCTGTCCATGGCCTATCGCCGAAGTCGTGAGACTTCGGCGACGCAGTCGAGCTCACTAACCCGATGTGCCAGCAACGAATGCTTCACAGCACCTTTCGCGACGTCGTTCGAGTGAGCGTTCGTCATCGCTGCCGCGTCGGGTTAGTGACTCACCCGACAGGAAGTCTCCTCTGAGCTACAATCCCCCCGGTTCAACTCCTGGGATTCCAACTGGCTCACTATGATTCCGCTTCCCAAACTCCGGCTCGGCTCGATCGAACTCGACTTTCCTGTCGTGCAAGCGGCACTCAGCGGTTACAGCGATTGGCCGATGCGAGTGATCGCCAAACGCTTGGGAGCCTCGTACACGCTGTGCGAGGTCATGCTCGACAAGTTCCTCAACGAACTAAAGGATCGGCATCGAACCCGTCGGTTTCTGTGGGTCAGCGATGACGAACATCCCGTCGGCGGGCAGTTGATGGGAGCTGTGCCGGAAGAATTCGGTCCGGCGGCCGTCAAGTTGGTCGAGGCAGGTTTCGACGTGATCGACATCAACTTCGGCTGCCCGGTAAAAAAGGTTCTAGGCCGCTGCCGCGGTGGCTTTCTGCTGAGTCAGCCAGCAACGGCCTTACAAATCGTCAGCCAAGTTCGCGACGCTCTGCCCCCACATATTCCCGTGACCGTGAAGATGCGGCGAGCGCTCGACGATCAACCGGAAAGCCGGGACAAATTCTTTGAGATTTTCGACGGGGCCTTTGCACGCGGTGCCGCGGCAATCACGGTTCACGGCCGGACGGTCGCTCAGCGGTACAATGGGCCGAGCAATTGGGACATTTTGCGCGAGATCAAACAACATGCCGGCAACCGCGTCGTCTTGGGAAGCGGAGACCTGTTCACGGCCGAAGCCTGTTTGAGCATGATCGCGCACACGGGCGTGGACGGCGTCACGGCCGCTCGCGGTGCGATTGGCAATCCTTGGATCTTTCGCGACGCGCGCGCCCTCGCTGCTGGTTTGCCTGCTCCCCCGCCACCGACCCTATTCGAACAACGAGACATCTTGCGCGACCATTTTCGTCTGGCCATGCAGATCTACAGCGAGAAGCACGCAGCGATCATGCTCCGCAAGTTCGGCATCAAATACTCCGAATTGCATCCACAGTTTGAGACGGTTCGGGAAGCCTTCATCCATGTTTCGAGCCTGGCAGAATGGGATGCAGTTCTGGCCGAGTGGTATCGGCTTGACCTTTCCGGACGCCGCCGCGAAATCACGGAGGATGCCCCGATCCAGGCGGAAACCTGCGAGGTTTGACCTCCAAGTTGTCCAAGTTCGTAAGTCTCAGCTTGCGGCGACCGAAAAGTTCACAACGCAGGACAATCACTATCTGTAGTGGTCAACCCAATGAGCTCCCCGGAATGCCGGATGAGCGATTGTTTTTTCGGGATGGAGTCCTGTCATCTCTGTAAGGAAGGGCGAACTGAATTTCGTTTCAGCAGAGCGCTGAGATTCACGCATCTGTGTGGCTCTTTTGTCTGCGCTGAATAATTAAAGGTGCTTACGAGATGGCTGGAAGTCCTTTTCTTGACTATCCTGATTCTCGTGACTTGCGTCAAATCGTCGGGTCGATCGTCGTTGAGTGAGGACGTTATGACACTGCTGGCTGACAAGAATCTGGCGACTCAATTGGACGAACTGGACGAGGTCACTCTGATCCGCGATGCGACCGGTCGAGTGTTGGGGTACTTCACGCCGCTGGTATCCGATGAAACATCGCAATTGCCGGAAACCGTTACTCGTTTGGGGCTGACCGCCGCAGAATTGGCCGAGCAATTTGAGCAGTTTCGGGCAGGACTTTCATCGCAAACCCCAGTCGTTAACAGGCTCCAGTGAGAAATCTGAGGACCATATGCGAACAATCATCGCCAACGAGGAATGGACCCAGCGGTTACTGTCGGTGGAGCAAATCGCCGAATTTCGCGACGGCAGTGGCCGATTCTTGGGATACTTCACTCCCCAGCTAACGGGAACCGATGAGAACGAAATCTATGCGCGGGCACTGGCCAAAGCCGACCCTGAGCGGCTCGCTCGCGCGCACGCGGATCTGTCACCGGGAGTACCATTGGCCGGTTTTTTTGACTTTCTACAGACTCTGGAGGCGCGAACGTGCGCTTCACCGTGACTTGGGATAAGCGGGCGCTGGCGCAACTGGCTCGGATCTGGATGGCTTCGGACCATCGTGACTTGATCCAACAGTCGGCCGACGAAATCGATCGGGGATTGGCCAATGATCCGCATGAAAAGGGAACACTTTTTTTAGACCATCGAGTCTGGGCGTCTTCTCGTCTGGCAGTCGCGTTTGAGGTGAACTTCGACGACCGACTCGTCCGAGTCTTCGATGTGTGGGAACGACCAGAGTGAATCACGCTAGCAATGCCGCAGTTTTCATACGCGATAATGCGCGCACGCACTGGCACGACCAAGCCCTTTGGTTTGTACGTGCAAAGCGCGACCGCATGGCCAACTCGCTGCCGGAGTGGGAGACGCTGCGCGAAACCGCATCGGCGATCAAGGCGCATACCGTCTCGCGGTTGGCCGATTTGCTGGAAGAGTTTGAAGCGAACGCCACTAAACTCGGCGCGAAAGTCCACTGGGCCAGCACGCCCGCCGAGCACAATGAAATCGTGCTGAGCATCCTGCGATCGCACGGCGTCAAGCGCATCGTGAAAAGCAAGTCGATGCTCACCGAAGAGTGCCATCTGAACCCGTTCCTCGAACGACATGGGATGGAGGTTGTCGACACCGACCTTGGCGAGTGGATCGTGCAGCTCCGCAATGAACCGCCGAGCCACATCGTGCTGCCGGCCATTCACATCAAACGCGAAGAAGTCGGTGAGTTGTTTCACCGCGTGATCGGCACAGAAGAGGGAGCCACTGATCCCAAGTACCTCGTCGAAGCGGCACGCGGCGAACTCCGCAACAAGTTCATGCGGGCCGAGGCGGGCATCACCGGCATTAACTTTGCCATCGCCGAAACCGGCGGCTTTGTCGTTTGCACGAACGAGGGGAACGCCGACCTCGGTGTCTCGCTGCCACCAGTGCATATCGCCTGCATGGGCATCGAAAAACTCATTCCTCGCGCCGAGCATCTGGGTGTGTTCCTGCGCTTGCTTGCTCGCTCGGCGACCGGCCAGCCGATCACTACTTACAGCTCGCACTTCCACGGTCCGAAACCAGGGGGCGAACTGCACATCGTGATGCTCGACAACGGCCGTAGCGACATCCTCGGCAGCGATGACTTTCGCAATTCGCTGAATTGCATCCGCTGCGGAGCCTGCATGAACACCTGCCCGGTCTTCCGCCGCAGCGGCGGACACAGCTATCAAACGACCGTCCCCGGTCCGATCGGCTCAATCCTCGCCCCGTCGCGAGACGCTCAGCAATTTCATTCGCTGCCGTACGCCTGCAGCTTGTGCGGCAGTTGCACCGACGTTTGTCCGGTCAAAATCGACCTGCACCACCAACTGCTGACCTGGCGCAAGGAAATCGCCGTGCGCGGCTTGGTTCCTTGGACGAAACGGTGGGCACTCGGTCTGACGAGCTTCGTCATGCGACATCCGAGCCTGTTCAACGTCTGCGGCAAGTTGGCCCGCAGCATCGTGCCGCTGCTGCCAAGATTTGTGCTCTACAACCGGCTGAATCCATGGGGCCGTCAGCGCGAACTGCCGACATTCCCGAAGCAGAGCTTCCGAGAGATCTTTCGTTCTCGGCACGGTTGCAAATGAGGCGCGATGTGGATTGGAATGACGACAAGAAATATTCTTCGTACGGGCGAGATTGAGAGATGTTTAACCGCAACGCCATCGGCGTGCGCGAGTCGTATCCACCGCGCCCACGCCGATGGCGTTGGGGTTAAACAAAGCATC
>JAYVSP010001022.1:0-6108 GCA_043775215.1 Planctomyces sp.
CTTTTTCAGGTCGGCGGTGTTGTCGCAAGACTAAAAATGTGTGTAGACGCCGACCTGAAAAAGACTCCCGACCCCTTCGCCGTCAGTCAGACTATTGAATCGTTAGTGACAGAGATTTTGGAATCTGGACCGGGGAATCGCATGGCATCGCAAATTTGGTGCAGTTGGGGATTGAACGCGTTGGGGCCACAAAACCGGCGGCGTTTAAAACGCTATCCGGCCGAAGTCTTGGAAGCTCGCTGCCTGCCGGCGAGCGTTACCGGAACGGCCACGGACGTGACGTTGACTTTGTCGGGTGGCGAGGACGTGACCGTCAGCGTCGATGACGAACAGTTGGTCTACAATCTGGGTGATGGAAACGGACCTCAATCGTTGGGAGCGGCAGCGGACATTGCCTCGCTGCACATCAGCGGTGGTTCCGGCAGCAACGTGATCACACTGGATCTGCAAGCTGCCGACGTGGGACTGACCGGTGCGGTCATCGTCAGTGGCGGCGACGGCTCCGACACGGTGGATGCGTCCGCGAGCGATGTCCGCGTGTCTGTTGATGGCGGTTCGGGAAATGATCTGATCATCGGCAGCGCTGAGACAGAAAGCACTCCCAGCGACACGCTGTCCGGGGGAAGCGGCAATGACACCATTCTGGGTTTGGCCGGCGACGATGTGCTGTCGGGCGGAAGTGGCAACGATGTCCTGCTCGGAGGAGCCGGTAACGATTCTTGTCTGGGCGGTGACGGTGCGGACAAGCTCTCTGGCGGCGATGATCAAGACACGATCAATGGACAAGGCGGCAAAGATTCGCTCACCGGCGATGACGGCGACGATTATGTCTATGGCGGAGCCGGAAAGGACACACTGTCGGGGGGACTGGGTGTCGACATCGTCAAAGGCCAAGGTGGCAGCGACATCATCCAGGGATCTCGCGAGGCGGCCATGACTGAGGCCGAGGAATTCATCGGCCTATACATCGACCTGGAATCACTGCCGACTATGCCGACGGCGGACGAGTTTCTGAACTTCTTGTTTGGCTCTCGCACCTCGGACAACAGCAGCGAATTCAAAGCGGGCTTCGTGTTCGACACGGCTTTCGCTCACAATGACGAGTGGCGTGTGTGAGCGTCCTGATGGATCCGAATTAGCCCTGACTCAAGCAACCCCACCGAGCTTGCCTCGGTGGTTTCCAGGCTTTTGCACTACGACAATTGGAGATTTCGAGTGAAGAGACTCCTAGTGCAAAAGCCGATTTCCACCGAGGCAAGCTCGGCGGGGCCAGGATGACACCGCCCCGCTCGCCAAGTTGTGTTCAGTTCAGTTGATTCGTTTCGCGACGATTGTCAGACGTCCGGCCTGTCGAAGCAGAGCCAGACAGCGAGCCAGCGGAGCCAGCAGACACAGGCCCAGAGCAGAAGGATTGTCGATCCAGCGGATCAGACGCGTGCCCAGTGACCAATGCGGGTATCGCGTTCGCAGCCACAGCCCCAATGTGCCGACGAGGTTGTTGATGTTGCGTTGATGAATCAGCTCGACCAGTTCAAAACCGCTCGATTCCAGCAAGCGATTCACCGAGGCCGAAGTAAAGTGTTGCAGGTGCGTCGGCATCTGCAGTGCGTACCAGAAGCGACCGAACGCGCGACGCTCCCAGCAACCGAAGTTCGGCACGCTGAATAGCAACCGCCCACCGGGCTTGAGCAATTCTCGCGCGAGTCGCAGTGTCGCTGCCGGATCGTGCAGATGCTCAATCACCATCCAGGCGAAGACCGCGTCGAAGCTGCCGGGCGTGAAGGTCTGCGAGTGGGCATTGGCTGCGTCCTCCAACGAACCGACATACACGTCCAAGCCACGCTCAGTCGCCCGATTTGCGACGTCCGCCGCCGGCTCAACGCCGACACATTCCCATCCGTCCGCACGAAGCTGATCGAGAAACGCGCCGTGCGAACAGCCCAGTTCCAAGGCACGCTGTGAGATTTGAGATTTGGAATCTGAAATTTGAGCTTCCGAATTGAGTGGGTTGGCGCTAGCCGTCAGTGGTGGCGATCGACCGGCGGCGAGCGCCGTGCCGCTCACAAGTTGAAATTTGAGATTTGAGGTTTGCGATTTCGGAATCGGTGCCGCTCGCGAGTCGATCCACCACAGCACCAGCCGTTTCAGCCACCGCCAAATTGTGGCGCGACGCTCCGGGTCGCGATTCACGACGCGGAGCGTCGTGCCACATTGATTGCGAAACGGCCCGTAATCCACCGGATAAAACTGCCCGATGCATTCGCGAGTCGGCCGCGGATTCAAAAAAACATGTCCGCAGCCGTCACAGCGCGCGAGCGTGAATTCTCCCGGACATCCATAAAGCAGATCGCTGGCCGTAAAGATCGGCTGCGACCGCACTTTACCGCACAGTGGGCAGGCGGTTGTTTCCCAGGAGACCGCGCTGGGCGAAGGCGACTCATTCACGGCTGCGGCTCCTGCTCGCGAGCGGGAACAACCATTCGCACCGCGCGCCAAGCGAATTCATCACGCAGCACGACGAGCACGATCAACAACGTCGCGCCGCCCGCGACCGCTCCGCATACCGGTGGCCACGGCAGCGATGTCCGCAAAACAAATGAGCCGACTCCCGCCGCTGCGGCCGAACCGATGACCACTCGCAATAGTGTCCCAGGGACGCCGCGAAAGATCCCCCAGCCGAACCGCATCGCAATCAGTGTCAGCAGCACCACCGCGTTGAGCAAATAAAACACGGACGTCGCCGCAGCCAAACCGGTGACTCCCCAAGACCGATACCACAACAGTTTCAACACCGCGCCGACCGCGAAGCCAGTCAGACCGACCAGCACCGGCGTACGAGTGTTCTGTCCGGCATAAAACACTTTCGCCGCGATCTCGCCCAAGCTGCCTCCGACAATCATCCCGCACAACACCGCCAGTAAACCGGCCACCGCGTGCGTGTCGGCGGCGACGAACCGGCCACGCTGCAGCAAGTCGCGAATCAACGGCTCGCCAAATCCCACCAGCGCGACGACAACGGGCACCAGTAACAGTGTCAGAAATCGCAACGCAGCAGCGATCTCGGCGCGCAGCTTATCGTTGTCCCGCTCCGCCGCATGCCGCGCGAGCGCTGGAAACGCGACGACTACCAAGCCACTGGTGCTCAGCGTTAACATCGCGGACGCCAACCGCGAGGCGTATCCTAGGTGAGACACACTCCCCGGCAAGAGCTTCGAGGCGAGGTATCTATCCAGCAGCGGATCAAACTGAGTGCATGCCATTCCGATCACCAACGGCAGCATCACCGTGAAACAACGCCGGAGCGCCACTTGCGAGTCCTTCGTCACCGGCCAGCCGCGTGTGAAGATTTGGACCCAGGGCATTTGCAACGCAAAGGCCACCAACGTGCCGATGCTGACTCCCTGAGCGACCGCGTCCATGCCACCACTGCGAGCACGCTGCCACACCAAGATCAGCGTGACGGCATTGCCCACAACAGCCGCGAAGCCTGTCACGGCAAAACGTCCCATTCCGTGATTCCACGCCCGCGCGAACCCTCCCAAACTGTTCCAGACGATCAAACTCGACAGTGTTTGAAACAGTTCCGCCGTCCGCCAAGCTTGCTCGTCATCGAAGCCCGGTTGCAGAGCCCTCATCCACGGCTCCGCAAAAAACTTCGCGGCCTGCCACAGCACGACTGTGATCAGAAACAGCCAGCACATCACCTGCACGGCCATTGTCCAGGCCGCTGTCTCACCAGCTCGTTGCCGAGTCTCGACGTACACCGGCACGAAGGCCGACGCCAACGCTCCGGCCAGCAACCCGCTGACCACCAGCGGCAACGTCGACGCGGCCACGAAGGCGTCCATTTCGGATTCGGCTCCGAAGTGCTTCGCCAGCAAAAGTTGAAAGACGAATTGCAGCCCCATCTGCCCCAGCATCAGCAAAGTCAGCACGGCAACAGAGCGAAGTGAGGTGGTGGCTTGAGGCATGGTGCGGGAGTCTAGCGGCGAGACGACCGGTCGTCAGTCGGGTTAATGCCCAATGTCCAATCCCAATGTCCAAATCGCAATGTCCAAATCCCAATGTCCTCCACGCTGGTGTCAAACCTCTTCCATTGGACATTGGGATTTGGACATTGGGATTTGGTTTGTGTCGTTGCGGGGTGAGGCGTTGAGCAACTAATCTCCGCTCCGATTTGCCGCCTTCAGGCGGGAACGGAACCGGCGGCCGGGAGCCTGCCTTACTTCGGCGGAAGGATGTTTGATTGTGTTACGGACTCACACATGTGGCGAATTGCGGATCGGGGATGTGGGGCGAGAAGTCACTTTGTGTGGCTGGGTCGATTCTCGGCGAGATCATGGCGGCTTGGTGTTCATCGACCTACGGGATCGCTACGGCATTACGCAGATCGTGTTCGAGCCGGATCAAGCGGAGGCTCACACGCTGGCCGGAACGTTGCGATCGGAGTTCGTCATCAGCGTAACGGGCAAAATCTCGGCGCGTGGCGAGGGGCTGGAAAATCCCAAACACGCGACGGGGCAAATTGAAATCACCGCCTTGAAGATGGAACTGCTCAACAAGTCGAAAGTCCCACCGTTCGAGCCGGGCACAACCACTCTGCCGAACGAAGAACTGCGGCTGAAATATCGCTTCCTCGACCTGCGGCGGCCGGTCCTTCAAAACGCGATGATCTTGCGGCACAAGCTGACGAAAGCGGTTCGCGACTACTTCGATCAGCAGGGATTCCTGGACATCGAGACGCCGATCATGGGCCGCAGTACGCCGGAAGGGGCACGCGATTATCTCGTTCCCAGCCGCGTGCATCCGGGAGCGTTCTATGCCTTGCCGCAGTCGCCACAGCTTTACAAGCAACTGCTGATGATGGCGGGCTACGACCGCTATATGCAGATCGCTCGCTGCTTCCGCGACGAAGACTTGCGAGCCGATCGGCAACCAGAGTTCACGCAGATCGACGTCGAGATGGCATTCGTCGAGCAGGAAGACATTCTCAATGTCATTGATGGCCTGATGGCTCACTTGGTCAAAGAGATTCGAGGGATCGAACTCAACCTGCCGCTGCCGAGACTGACTCACCGTGAAGTCATGGAGCGATTCGGCTCCGACAAACCCGACTTGCGGTTCGGCTTGGAATTGGTCGATCTCGGCGAGATCGTGCAGGACTGCGGCTTCGGCGTGTTCAAGGACACAATCGCCAGCGGCGGTCGAGTGCGCGCCATCAACGCCAAACAGGCAGCCGACAAATACAGCCGCAAGACCATCGACGAGTTGACCGAGTTCGTGAAGAACTACGGCGCGAAAGGACTGG
Source organism: Planctomyces sp. (assembly GCA_043775215.1). Lineage (GTDB taxonomy): Bacteria > Planctomycetota > Planctomycetia > Planctomycetales > Planctomycetaceae > SXKJ01. The sequence goes on from JAYVSP010001022.1 coordinate 5,309, forward strand.
CGTTCTTCCGCGTGAAAGAAGGCAAGCTCGATTCGCCGATCGCCAAGTTCTTCTCCGACGACCACCAGCAAGCGCTCATCAAGAAGACGAACGGCGAGAACGGCGACTTAATCTTCTGCGTCGCCGATACGAACAAGGTCACCGCTGCCGCGCTCGCAGCGCTGCGCAGCCGACTCGCTAAAGAGCTGAAACTCTACGATCCGACTGAAATTAAGATCGCCTGGGTTCTGGAGTTCCCGTTGTTCGGCTGGAATGAAGAAGAGAATCGTTGGGATGCCGAGCATCACCCGTTTTGTTACCCCGTGAAAGAAGACCTGCCGTACCTGACAAGCGATCCCGGCCGAGTGCGTGCTCAATCGTATGACTTGATTTGCAACGGTTACGAAGCGGCCAGCGGCAGCGTCCGTATTCACGATCCCGAAGTGCAGCAGCAGGTGTTTGACTTCATCGGCATCACTCCGGAGGTCGCCCAAGACCGCTTCGGCTTCCTGCTCGATGCTCTCAGTTTCGGAGCACCGCCGCACGCCGGCATCGCGCTGGGACTCGACCGCTGGGTGATGATGTTCCTGGGCAACGACAACATTCGCGAAGTCATTGCCTTTCCGAAAACACAAAAAGCCGCCGACATGATGACCGGAGCTCCGTCGCAGGTAGACGCGAAACAACTCCGCGACTTGCACATCAAGACCGACGTGCCAAAGCCATAGCGCGGCGAAGCCGCAAATCCGAAAACCAAAGAACCAAATCCGAAAGAAACACAACGCCCGAAATCCGAACGGCTACTTGCCGCGACTGAGGAT
>JAYVSP010001023.1:0-12048 GCA_043775215.1 Planctomyces sp.
CGCAGAAATAACTGTCCGATGTAGCTGAACTCGCCAGAGTTCAGATCCGAAGTCTGGCGACTTCGGCTACGACAGTTATTGATGCGCCGGTCCTTAGAGGATTCTGTTGATCGGCGGCATGACTTCGTGCGCTTCGCCGAAGTTTACTCGGAAAACGATTTGTCCATGAGTGATAACAGTGGGTTGCGACGGACGTTTCGTGTTGACGAAGCCAGCGGGCAACACTTCGCGGACCGTGAATGTGCCGAGGCCGACGTCATTGAAACGATAGACGCCGTTTCGATCCGTAATTGCAGTCGCGATGACCGTGTCGGATGCATCCAGCAACTCGATCGTCCGGCCGGCGATGACCGGTTCGCGCAAGTTGCGAACTCCGTCAAGGTTGAAATCGGCGAAGGCTTGGCCCGTGATCACCGTTTGGTAGATGAAGACGTTGTCTTGCAGGTTGCTCAACTGAGTGTTGTTGCGGATCACATCGGCCAGCCGAGTGTGCTGCAGCGCGAGCAGGCCCGGGCGCGTCTCGTGCGCCGAGGCGGCGACTTCTGAGGCTGAGTTGTGTGCAGTTGCGGGGTTCGGCGCGCAGCGAGGGCGTCGATTTGCTTTGTGGCACGGTGATGGATGAAAAAGGCGAGTCGCGTCACGTCACGCGAAGAGGGCGCGGCTGTTTGAGATGCCTTGGAGCCAGCGGCGGTCTCGGCGGGCGGCTTCGGTCGCGAGACTTTCGGGGCGGCCCGCGGCGCGGCGGAACAGGCGGCTGAAATCTTGGATCAGGTCGAACCAGCCTTCGCCGGAAATCTTCAAACGCGCGAACAATGGTTGCATCTCGGCGGGGATTGCCCCGCGCTTGTCGCGTCGCAGTTGACGGCCGGTCCAGTCCAGAAGGCTCAAGTAGTCGGCCAATGTCATCGGCAGGAAGCCTTTGTGTGAGGCGCGGCGGAGGCGTGCTTCGGGAGTCTGTCGGCGAGCCGGTCTGGCGGATGTTTTGGTGGCGAGAGTCGCGGCGACTCCAGAATCCTTCGTCTCGCTGACCGACACGTCGTCCAGGTCGCGAGCCAATTCGATGGGACTCAGCCAGCCGTCAGCGGCGGCCGAGTGAGTCGTCGGCGACGCGGCAGCTTGATCGGTGTCGCGACGCGGTTTCGAGGATGCCGAACGTGTTGCCTTCACGGACTCCGCAGCCGCGACGGCCGACTTTAACGCCTGAATCCGATCGTAGGCCGAGTTGAACTGGCTCGTCTCCGGAGTTTTCGCCACGCCCGCGCGGATCGGATTCAAGTCCACGTACACGCAACAGGCCAAGAGCGCCGCCTCATCCAGTAGCGGCTGACACTTGAAACGTCCCTCCCAGAATCGGCCGGTGCATTCGTCCTCGCGGTTCGCCTGCCGAGCGATCGGCTCCGCTAGGCAGCGCATGAACCACGACACGCTCGACAGCCGCTTCCGCCATTCTTTGACCTTCGCCGCGTCCGAGAGTATCGCCTGCAATTATTCCGCGCGCATTTCCGCCGGTGAGCCATTCTCATCGCGCCGCCACGGGAACAGCCGCCACCAGCGCACCGCCACTTCTTCGTCCGACCACTCCCGCACCACGTCCGGCCGAGTCCGCAAAATCGCATGCAGGTGATTGCTCAGCACCGCGTAGCCCAACACGTCGACCCCAAACTCCCCCGCCAGAAACTCCAAACGCTGCCGAATCCACTCCCGCCGATGCTCGAACGACTTGCCGCTGAGTTGGTCCTTCCCGCACAGGAAGGCCCTTCTGACACAGCGTTGTATACAATGATACAGTCCACCGCTCTCTTCATCCAAGACAAACATCCGCGGTGTCCGAGCCATGATCGCCTCCCCATTCTCGTGCTTCTCGCCAAGTGACATCCCATCACGCATCACCATTCCCCATTGCAGAGCGGCTCACTGTAATGGCCCTGATTCGCGGCGTCCAGGAACAGGCCAGTCTGTGGATGGCCCCAACTGCTCATGTGCTCACCTGTGGATGGCCCCAACTGCTAACTGGCCCCAACTGCTAACTGCTCAACTGCTCCTCGAAATCCATCGTCGCGGCGGCGACATCTTTGCTTTGTAACGCCGCTCAGTTTCTACGGAAGAACTACGGAAAAAGGTGCGTCATACTGCTAATTACGACTATTGTTCGCTGCGATTTGCGATGGTTTGCAACAACCTTCAAATCGCTGTAAGACACGCACCACAAAGGCATTTCGGCTGAAAACTTAAACGTGCCTGTCTCAAACTACGGAACCGAAGGGGTGTGCGCAATTCGGGTTAGCTGCTCGACGCAAGATTCGGAACGACCGAACGAGAAACATCACTTTTGGCCAATGACGGCCTGAAAGGTTTTTTTCAAATCCTTAGGAAACATTTGCGGATTTGCGCGCACACGGAAAAACGTGGCCTAGTGTTAAGCTGTAACTCGTGCTGACAAGCCCATCACGAGCAGGAGCACGCATCAGGACGGCTTCTGACGCCAGCAACATCAGGAATAGCACGGCGTCATAGTTTCCCCTCTTGGACTGATGCGAGACAGATCGAGTTGCAGCGCTCAAATGACTTGGGCGTTTCGCTCAGACATCCCCGGTTATGGCGGCCTGGGTCACTCATCGTTGAGAAGTCGCGGCTATGGGAGCCGCCGAACAAAAAACTCATTAGGGGAAACTAGACATGTTGCTCAGGTCCTTTCTGAATCTGTTTTCGTCCACTTGGCATCGTGCTCCGGTCGCCCGTCGCGGAGGAAAAAGCCGATGGGGTACTGATCAGGCCGCTCACGTGCGGGCCGAAGCCTTGGAATCGCGAGTCGTGCTGTATGCCGCCTCCGGCAATATGTGGGCGAATCCGCAACTCGTCACAATCAGCTTCGCTCCGGATGGAACCAATCTGGGCGGCGCTACCAACGATCTAAACTCCGTCCTCAATTCTCGATTCGGCTCGTCCACGACTTGGCAGAATCAGATTCTGAAAGCCGCTCAGACTTGGGCTCAACAGACGAACGTGAACTTTGCCGTCGTCTCGGATAGTGGTGCCGGCAGCGGTTCTGGAAGCTATCAACAAGGTGATACCGGCTTCGGCGATATTCGTATCGCGGGATACAACTTTGGCACCAGCACGCTGGCCACGGCCTATATGCCGCCGGCCATCAATAACTATTCGATCGCCGGTGATATCGCTTTCAACTCCGGCCAGACGTTCAATATCGGAACGACCTACGACCTGTTCACCGTTTCGCTGCATGAGTTCGGACATTCGCTGGGTTTGGATCACGTCACCGCTTCGACGGCCGTGATGTATTCCGCCTACAACGGACTCGATAGTGCGTTGAACTCTGACGACATCAATGGCATCCGCAATATTTACAGCTCCAATTTGTCGCGCAGCAAAGACGCTTATGACAACACGGCTGCCAACGAGACGTTTGCCACCGCGACGGACGTGACCTCGCAGATTGATACCACGTCCAAAACGGCCATGATCAACAATCTCGATATTACGACCACCGCCGATGTGGACTACATCAAGTTCACGGCACCTAGCGATGCGCTCAGCACTATGAAGGTCAATATCCAGAGCAGCGGATTGAGTTTGTTTGCTCCCAAAGTTTGGGTTTACAACAGTTTGCAGGTTCAGCTTGCGACTGCCACCGGGACGGGTAATCAGGGCAGCACGTTGTCCACAACGGTATCGGGCATCCTGCCCGGTCAGACGTACTACATCAAAGTCGATGGCGCGGATAACACAGCGTTCGGCACCGGGAAGTATGCCGTCGGACTGAATTTCGGCTTGGGTGCTGATCCAGTTGTCACGCTTCCGAACACGCAAGTGTTGAACGGGACGCCGTTGAGTGGTGGCGGTGGCATCGCGAACGGCAGTGGTACTCACGATGAGTTCCTGGATTTCATTCCGATGATCACTGGTATTAGCAACGATACAGGAATCAGCGGTGCCGATGGTGTTACCAATGACCAAACGCTGCTGATCAACGGGTCCGCCCCCAGTGGTGCGACCGTGGAAGTCTTCCGAAATAACACCTTCATTGGCAGTGCAATCGCCGCCCGTGGAAAGTTCACATTCGACGACACGGCGACTCAACTGGCCGATGGCAGCTATAGGTATACGGTCCGAGCGATTGATGGTTTAGGGACCGTCAGCGAGTTCGCGACGGCCTTCAACGTCATCGTGGACACACAAGGTCCGACAAATAATTCCGCTCCGAGTCTCAGTATCACGACCGACAGCGGTACGGCGGGCGACAGCGTGACGAACAGTGATCGGCCGCAAATCGTCGGTACGGCGGACGCGAACAACTCGGTCACCATCTATCGCGATGGTACTGCGGTTGGAACTGCGGCTGCTGATTCCGGTGGTCTCTGGTCATTCGCTAGCTCGAACCTGCCGGACGGACAATATGTGTTTCGCGCCACCGTGACTGACCGGGCAGGCAATACCAGCGCATTGTCGGCAGCCCAAAGTGTCACGATTGATACTAAGGTCGCCCGTCCGAGTATCAGTGGTTTCAGTCCTGATACCGGCAGCAATAGCAGTGATGGGGTAACGAAGGCAAATCATCTCACCTTCAACGGCAACGCTGATGCTGGTGATGCCGTGGACCTGTATCTGGATGATGTCTGGGTCGCGGCAACTCAAGCCGGCAGCGACGGTCACTGGTTCCTCGACTCCGGAAATGCTGCGATTTCCGATGGGGCTCATCAATTCAAGACGGTTGCTCATGATGTCGCTGGCAATGTGAGCGTGGCGTCTTCAACGACCTCCATTACGGTTGATACTCATATCGGGCAACCGGTTATCGGTGGCTTCCGCAAGGTGAATTCCACGCTCCAGGCGAATGGTGTCGCCGATCCGGGCAGCCAAGTGAGCATCTACTTGTCTGGCACATTGGTCGGCTCGACCACGGCCACTAGCAGCGGGACGTTCGAATACACCTATTCACCAAGTTCCTTGCCGAGCGGGCAGTATGTGTTCTCCGCGAAATCCACAGATGCTGCTGGCAACGTGAGCGAGTCGCCGTTGCATCGGCTGTTCCTGGGAGACGCTAGCCTGGCAGCCTCAATGGTGGATCTGGCGGCCTCTTCGGACGACGGAAGTTCGAATACCGACAATCGGACATCAATGACCAGCTTGCTGCTGCAAGGCAGCGCGACGGCCAATTACACGGTCACGCTCTTGGACGGCAGCGAAGTCCTCGGTTCGGTCACGGCCGATGCGAACAGCTCCTGGTCATTCACCACGGGCGCGCTGGCGACCGGCCGGCATTACTTCTCGATTCGCTTGTCCGACGCTGATGGTGACATCGGCTTGTTGTCCAACGTGTTGGTCGTGGACATCAGGTAAGAGGCCAACCAAGGACGTCTCGAACTTCCGAAGTCTCTGAAGACTTCGGAAGTTGTTGGACACTATCAGCCGGACCGCGCTAGCGGCCGGTTTGTAAATCCTGAACCGTGGGCTAGCGCCCAGCGGCTGATGAATGGGCCAGTTACATCGAACCTTTGTGGAAGAAGCGAATCATGCGACTGACACCTTTTTCCTCTGCCGTGCGACGAGGTCGGACTGACCGAGGGTTGGCATTGGCGGGGGAATGGTTCGAAAACCGCCGCGTCTTGAGTGCTGTTTGGGCGGCCTTTCCCGAGAGCGAACCCAACAACACGTTGGACATCTCGGAAGACTTGGGAACGTTGTTGGCTGATCTTTCCGTCGGTCGCAGTGGGGCCATCGGAGAGGGAGCTGACGAAACCGCCGATGTCGATTGGTTTCAATTTCATCTGGAACAACCCAGCGACGTGGTGCTCGCGGTTCGCAATCCTCAGGACGGCGAATCGGTTCATGTCGGCCTGAGCTTGTTCAATACCAGTCCCTTCACGGGTGAAGACATTCAAACGTTGTTGGGATACCGCTTGCTCGCGCAGGCGGCCGGCGACTCGTCGAGCGACGTCGTTCAACTTGAGCAAGCGCTGTCTCCGGGCACGTACTTTGTGGCGGTCAGCGGAGCCAACAATCTGGCCTTCTTTCCGTTCTTGGAAGGGAGTGGCTATGCCGGTCCGGGCAGCGAGTACGACTTGGACATCGCCGCGACGTCGCTGGGATTGAGCGACACGGACGGCCCAATGGTGCTCTCGGCCGATCCTGCGATCGAGTCGGTACAAAGCGATTCGCCGCTGGTTGTCCGAGTGCAATTCAGTCACGAACTGGATCCGTACTCGATCGTCATGGATGACACCGTGCGGTTCATTTACAGCCCGAACGCGGACTTCACCGACGGCGATGAGATGAGCGTGCCGCTGCTGATGCAGAGCTTTTCGTCGGCGGCCAGCGAATTGCAGTTGATGCCTTTCTCGGCCCTCAAGGCCGGCTATTACCAGATTCATTTGTCAGGAAGCTGGGACACATCGGCCTCGGTGCTGATGGATTTCATGGGCCAGCCGCTGGGAAGCAACGCGGACTTTCCCAACGGTCGCGATTTTGACTTCACGTTTCAGATCAATGGCAGCGAAGGGACCGAGGGAGATTCCGCACTTGCGGATGACACTCCCGACGGCGCTCATGAACTGGGTGAACTGACCGATGTGGGCGTGGTCCAAGTCGCTGGCACGATCGGCGATGATCCGTACTTCGATCCGTTCGTGGATTGGCTTTTGAGTCCCGCCAACGATGTGGACCTGTACCACTTTCAGGTGCAGGGAGAAGGCTCGTTCTCTCTGGCCGCCGAGGTGTTCGCGGGGCGCATTGGCTCGCCGCTCGATCCCGGAGTCAGTCTGTATCAGCGGCTCGAAGATGGCTCGTTGCAGTTTGTCGCGGGCAACAACAACACGCTCAATCCGGTGACGGCGACGAATTGGTTCTCGCCGATTTTCACGGATGCCGCGCTGTTTGCCGGGCTGACGGAAGGGGATTACTTCGTGGCCGTGTCCAGCGGCCAAAACACTCCCGCGCCGGCAGAAGGCCAAGCGATTGATGCCGAGGGGCTCTTCAATCCTGTGATCGCACATAGCGGGTTATATGGCTCGAATACTGGTCGTTATGTATTGAATCTGCGAGTGACGGCCGACAATGTCGCTCCGGAGGTTGTCCTGATCACGCCGGAAGCGGGAAGCCTGTTGTCGGAAGCGCCGACGCATTTGACGGTGCAGTTCAGTGAAAGCATGAGCCTGCAAGAACTCGCGTTTCGGGCGTTCGAGCAGCCGGAATTCGGGACGGTCAGCGCGGCCTTCATTCGCTCGGCCGACGGCACCGAGTTCTATCCGCGACTGGAGTCGTATGACGCCACGAACTGCGCGGCCAGCTTTGTCCTGTTGGATGGCCTGCCGAGCGGACATTACGAATGGCATCTGTCGGGGGCTCGTGGGCTGACTGATCTCGCGGGACTTCCGCTGGTCGGGAATGCAGATGATGGCGACTTCGTGGTCGGCTTCGACGTGGAGAGTTCTCCGCGCGGCAGAGAGGGCGATCCGCTCAACTACTTGGCGATCGAACCCAACGACGACTTGGAGACACCGCAAGATTTGGGCGTGATTTTCCCGCACGAATGGCAATCTGGAATCACGATCAGTCGTGAGGCAAGCGAAGCGAACGCCGATTCGGTAACTGATCAGGCGGACGTGTATCGCTTCGAGGTGTTGCTGAAGCACGACTATTTTTTCAGCGTGACGGGCGACAGCCTGCCTGCCTCGATGCGGCTGACGCTGCGAGATGCCGACGGTCAACTGATCAATGCGGCCGTCTCCGGCATGGGCAAGACGCTCAAGTCCACGTTGCAGCCGGGAGTCTATTTCCTGCAAGTTGGCACGTGGCCTTCGGAATCGGCGGCCTCGATGGCGTATCAGATTCGTTGGGCTCAACTCGATCTCGGCGACAATCCGCCGCCGCTGACCGGCGGGCCGGCACCGGCGCTGCAACTGCGATTGATCGGCACGGCACCGCTGCCTTCGACGCCCAATGAAGTGACGCTGAACGACACTGGTTCGGAATTGAGCAACCCGTTTATCGACCTGGGGAATATCAGTCAGTCGAACAGCGGCAATAGCGCGACTAACATCGTTCTTAACACCGTTACCACCAGCACGAGTGTCGAGAATAACACTTCGACGAGTGCTAATAATACGACGTCGGTTACAAACATCAGCACGACGACCAGCTCGAACACCAGCAATAGCAACATCGTGCTGGCGGATTTTGTGGGGCCGACCGGTGGCAGTCAGGGGACCAGTTCGGCAACGGTCAATACGGTCGTGGTCTCGCAGCCAGATCGCACGTCGCGACCGATCTCGGTGCCGGAGACTGCCTTGCCGATGTTGGGTCAATGGTTGGTCGGCGGGACCGGCAATGCCTCAATGATTTGGGCCTCGGCTCAGAGAGATGCGCAGACGGTGCTGTTGTTTCCCAGCGAACAGGAATCGAGCAGCTTTCAGGGCATCGCCTATTTGTTCTTCTCAGATCGGAAGCCTCGATCACAGCCCAGCGCGGACGACGAGAGTTCTGATCCGACTCTTAAAGCAACCGAACCGACATCGCGCGTGTCCGAAGAACTTTCGCCAACTCAAGACCCACCGGTGAGCAGCGAGTCACCGGCCGCGTCGGAGGAGTCGTCCGAGAACTCTTCGCCGCCAAAGGCCGCCGCTAATCGAGCGGCCGACGCGGAGGGCAACACCGAATCGGGAAGTTCAACCTCTTCGCGAAAGGCGGCTCGCAGTTCAGTACCGAACGGCTCACCCGCGAATTCATCGACTTCATCGGTGGAGCTATTTTGGATCACCGGCATTTCGGCCGTGTTGTTTGGTTTCCCCGAGCCGAATGAGCTGAGTGCGGCACCGGCTCGCCGGACGTGGTCCGCGTTGCGAGCCAAATGGGGACGGAGACTGGCACCATGAACTGGGACGATGACTCGAGCCTGGCCGCGAAGCACGACGGCTCCTCCTCACTTCAGTCGCCGATGAGAAGATTCACGGCTTCGGGCATTGTTGAAGATCTGTTTGACCAAACGGTGATCGGAAAGGTTGCCGAAGCTGGCTCGGTGACTCTCATCAGCGAGGCGGTGGCTTCGCCACTGGAGGACGATCAGTTCGATCCGTTTTCGGTGAGCCGCGCGGTCAAAGATCTCTTCAATCGACGGATGTTGTCGGCTGAGTCCGAAAGCTCCCGGGGCTTATGTCCTCCCGCGAGCAACGATCCCTATGGCGACACGCGAAGTGAAAAGCTGGTCGGCAATCCGGGTCGGCCGCTGGCGACGAACACGTTAAGAAACAAGCTGCGCTTTCCCGGAGCCGGCGACGAAATCTTTGGCTTCCGGCTGCGACATGAGCTGGGCCGCGGTGCGTTTGCGCGGGTCTTTCTCTCCGAGCAAAACGAATTGGCGGGACGGCCGGTTGCTCTGAAGATTTCCACAAACGATGGCAATGAACCGCAGACGCTGGCTCAGCTTCAACACACCAACATCGTCCCGATCTACTCCGTGCATGAGGATGCTCGAACGGGATTGCGGGGCCTGTGCATGCCGTACTTTGGCGGCTGCAGCCTCTCGCAAGTGTTGAGGCAGGTCTGGAGTGGCAACTCGGTTCCCACACAGGGCAGCGAGCTGGTTGCCGCGATGGAATTGTTGGAAGCCGAAATTCCGCTCAATCCAAAATCGCCCACCAAGACTGCTGCCAATCCGAATCCGCAATCGACGACGGATGAAGAAAATTCCTCGCCGCTGAAACATCTGCGCGACCTGAACTTCGTTCAGGCCAGCGCATGGATTGTGTCTCGACTGGCCGAAGGGCTGGCTCATGCTCATGCTCGGAAAGTGCTGCATCGCGATATCAAGCCGTCGAACGTGCTGCTCAGTAATGATGGTCAGCCGCTGCTGCTGGATTTCAATCTGGCTCAAGAATTGGAAAACACGACGGACGCCTCCATTGGCGGGACCGTCTCGTACATGTCCCCCGAGCATCTGCGGGCTCTCATCCAGCGGACGCCCGAATCGATGAAGCTGGTCAATGAGACGTCAGACATTTATTCGCTGGGCATGGTGCTGTTCGAAATGGTGGCGGGGGAACGCGCGTTCGAGCAAAGCGGCAGCTATTCGGCGATGCTCATTCAGGTTCAGGCGATGGCCGTTGAACGGGCCAAGACCGCACCCAGTTTGAAAGCACTGCGGCCGGAAGTGCCGTGGAGTTTGGAAAGCATCGCGCTCAAGTGCCTCGCGCCAGAGTCCGCTCAGCGCTATCAACGGGCGGAAGATCTGGCCGAAGACTTGTATCGATTTCTGGATGACCGGCCGCTGAAGTTCGCTCCGGAACTGAGTCGAGTCGAACAGCTTCAAAAGTGGACTCGACGACATCCGCGGCTGACGTATTCGGCGGGAGTGGCGAGCACCGCGGTCGCCGTTTTGACGCTGCTCGGAGCCGTGTTGTTTTCCGTGCAGGGTCGGCTGACGCAAACGCGGCAAGAGCTGAATGCCGTCCAAAATAGAGATCGCCGCTCGGAGTTTGAAGCGGGCACCGTTCGAGCATTGTGCCTCGTGAACACCGCCGTCCCTTTGCAGGACCACGTTCGCGAAGGAATCGCCGCCTGCGAAAAAACGCTGTCACTCTATGGCTTCTTGAATCAAGCGACCTGGCGCGAGCCGGAGGATTGGTCTCAGCTTTCGCTCGCCGACCGCGAGCGTCTGAAAGAAGATGCTCGCGAACTGCTGATGCTCCTGGCGGCGGCGCGAACTCAGCTTCAGCCGGATGATCCGGCCGTAGTGCGATCGGCGCTGGATCTACTCACGCAAGCGGATCGCATTCCGGGGTTGCCAACGTCCAAGGCGTTACGTCTGGAGCAAGCTCGTTATTGGCACAAGCTCGGCGAGACGTCCAACGCCACGGCCGCCGAACAGCAGGCGGAAGACATCCCCGCGATCACATTTCGTGATCATTATTTGCTGGCCACCACGTTGGCTCGGCAAGCCACGCACCGCAGTTTAAGCCAAGCGATCGCATCGCTCGACGAAGCGATCCGATTGGAACCGCGGCACTATTGGTCCTGGATGCAACGCGGATTCTTGCAATGCGAACTGAAGGAATATCTGCTGGCCGCCTCGGACTTCGGTCATTGCACAGGCATGTGGCCCGACTTCGCGTGGGGCTATTTCAATCGGGGCCGAGTCTTCGATCAGCTTGGCAAGAAGTTGGAGGCGGTCACGGAATACTCAGTGGCTTTGCAAAAGGATCCGCAGTTCGCGGCGGCGTATGTGAATCGTGGATTGGTGTCGCTCGACTTGGGACGACCGGCACAGGCCCTCGCGGATTTCGACAAGGTGCTGGCACTTGATCATGTCGATGCCTCCTTGTTGGCTGGCCGAGCGATGGCGTTGGAACAGCTTGGTCGGCACGAACAGGCCGATGAGGTATTTCAGGCCGCATTTCAACGGCTGACCGAAGAACGATCGGCCGACCGATTGCGAATCTTGTGGGCTTATGGTTTCGCCGTGTCGGCTCGCAAGCCCGTGGAATCTCGGCGAGCGTTCAACGATGTACTTCGCGATGATCCGATCAACATCCAGGCTCTGTATGGTATGGCGATGTTGGCGATGAACGCCGATAAAAAAGACGAATCGCTGTACTACTTCAATCAAGCCTTGGAAGCGAACCCGGGATTTATCGAGGCCCGCCGCTATCGAGCCATCTTGCTCGCCCGCCTGGGAGCGTTCGACAAAGCCAGCCAAGACATCAACCTCTGCCTTGAAAAAGAACCCAACGGAGCCAGAACGTTGTACGCCGCCGCCTGCGTCGCCTCCCGCGCCTCAGAGCGATTGTCCGATCCGTCCATCACTCAGCAAGCGTTGGACCTGCTTCGCAGAGCCATAGAAAACGGAGCCAACCGCCAAACCGCATTGGACGATTCCGATCTCTCCGCGCTGCGCCCCAAGGCACAGTTCCACGATCTCGTGAAGACAGTTCCTTAGCGAGTGCCCGTTCGGAAATTCATTTTGCTGCGTGAAAATGTGAGCAACCGTACCGTAACCTCGGTCGAAGATGAACTTTCCAAGGGTCGCTCGCGCCCTTC
>JAYVSP010001024.1:0-10225 GCA_043775215.1 Planctomyces sp.
CTGGCATGACTTGACCTCCCGCCTCAAAATCGAGGACCGGCGGGAAATATACAATTTTCCGTTTTCATGAAACCCTACTTCCGAGATGTGGCACTAGCCTAGCGGAGGATGATGCACCGACACGACTCGCACCGAGGGATCCGAAAATCTCGTCCACTCCCGCAGACTTGGCGAAACGGCGACAGTTGCCGCTCTGGCCATTGGGCAACCCCGGATGCCCCATTTGTCGAGGCGGGCCAATGTGTCTGGATTGGCGAAGTTGCCTCGTTCGCCAAATGGAAGTTTGGCTCAAGTCTCGATTGACTGACGAGCCAGGGTGAGACGATATCGCTCCTGACGGATACGAAATCGAACCGGCCTCAAGCCACCAACAGGATGTTGCGAATGCGCCGGAAAAATCAAAGAGTCTTGCCCCCTTTTGCTCCTCAGAGTAGCAGTTTGTTTTCTCACCGATTGCTGCATCGCATTGCGAGCAAGCGTCGTCGTCACCGGATAGCTCGTGGAACGCTTGAAATACAAGCCCTTGAAGGTCGCGCGTTGCTGTCGGGGCAGAGCATTTTCACAAATCCCGTCCTTGTGCCAAATACGACCTACGCGAGCGAGGCAACCGCGGCAATCGGCGATCTCAACAATGACGGTTTCTTGGATGTGGTGACGTCGAATTCGGTCTTGATGAATGACGGTAGCGGTCAGTTCATAGAAACAAGACTACCCGGTTATGTGTTTGCGAGTAGCGTTGCCATTGGCGATTTGGATGGGGACGGCGATCTCGATCTCGTCCGAGGTCACTATGGCCGCGGAAGTCAAGTCGTTGACGGTCGAACGGAGATTCTTCTCAATGACGGTCAAGGCCGATTCAATTCAGGGGGCGTTCTAGAGGTAGCAGAGGCGTCGTGGGTTCAGCTTGGTGATCTCGATGGAAACGGAACACTCGACATCTTCGTGACAAACGATTCGAGAAGTTGGAACCCTGCCGAACATGGAAGCCAAATCTGGCTCAATGATGGCCACGCGAATTTCACGTTTGCGCAACGATTAGGAGATGGAAATTCAAATCGAGTAACTCTTGGTGACATCGACAAAGATGGGGACTTGGATGCGATCGTGTCTGGCACCCTGGTGAAAGGTCGAGGTGCGGATGCTTTGTGGTTAAATCAAGGCAACGGCCATTTTCAACTCGATCCTCAAGCAGTTGATTATGGGGGCGGGCTTTATCGAACCCAAATCGGGGATCTCGACGGTGACGGAATCCTCGACATCGTCACTGTGAATTTGGATGACAACCATGCGAATGTGTTCCTCAGCAGCAAAAACCGCACTCAAGTGAGTCAACAAATTCCGAACGCAGTCGATGTGGCATTAGGAGATTTTGATGGTGATGGCGATCTGGACGCCTTCGTCGTTGACGATGGAGCTTTCTCCTCAGGACCGAGTGAATCATTCTACCTCAACGATGGCACGGGAAATCTCGTTTCTCAAGGAGTCATTCCGGTAGGAGACGCTCGTGCGGGAGGGGCTTTTGTCGCCTTGGGGGATTTCAATAATGACGGGGCCTTAGACGCATTTGTTCCGTGTTTGCACAACCACAAAGTTTTCTTGAATACGATGGGGAGTGAGACTCAGCAAGTTGAATTAACGGCTAGTGGTGGTCACTTCACGTTGTCGCTAGATGGTCAAGACACCGTCTTGCGGGATCAGACCAACTCAGTGTTGTTTCGGCGGCAGCAAGATTTGTTGACCGCGTTTTCGATTACCGGTTCTGCGGCCGATGATGTGTTGACCGTGGACCTGTCGAATGGCAATCCGTTGCCGACGAGCGGGCTGAGTTTTGATGGCAGCGGTGGGAATAATCGTTTGATCGTCACGGGCGGCTCTGCTTCAACGGTCGCAGTGAATGCTAGCGGTGCCGCAACTGGTCAGCTTGTGATCGACGTCACCAGCGTGACGTATTCTTCCGTCGTCGCGATTGAGAATTGGCTGACGACGACAAATCTCAGCTTTTCGCTGCCTAGCACGAACGATCAAGTGGTACTGTCCGACAACAGTGTGGGCGACGATGGCGTGAGTCGGCTGAGTCTGGTGGGCGGGGTCACCTTCGATTTCACAACACCGAACGCGCCGCCGCTGATTCATGCCGGCGCTGGCGATGACACCATCACGCTGTCGGGGGCCGACTCGCTGATGACTCGGACGGTGAGCGTGTTTGGCGATGACGGCAATGATTCGCTCGCAGGATCATCGCTCGCTGATTCGCTCGATGGTGGTGCCGGAGACGATTCGATTTTTGGTCAGAGCGGTGATGACACGATCTTGGGTGGTGATGGAAACGACACGTTGCTCGGCGGGATGGGACGCGATTCGGTGGTCGGTGGCACTGGGAATGATCGGATCAATGGGCAGGGAGGAGCGGACTCGGTGACGGGCGGGTTGGGGAACGACACGCTCAATGGCGGCGGCGGGATCGACTGCCTCATTGAGTCGGAGGATGTGAACTTCACGCTGCTGCCGACGACGCTGCGCGGCTTGGGCAACGATCGGCTGGCGGGTTTCGACAAAGCGCTGCTCATGGGCGGTGAAAGCGCGAATGTGCTCGATGCCAGTCTGTCGAACATGCGGGTGACACTAATCGGCGGCGGTGGTGATGATCTGCTGAAAGGGGGCTCGCAGTCGGACAGCCTTGATGGCGGCGATGGCAACGACACGCTGCTTGGCAACGACTCGATGGCTGGTGGCTCCGGCGACGACCTGCTCATCGGCGGCAGCGGCAACGATGTGCTCAATGGCGACGTTGGCTCCGACACGCTGACCGGCGGCAACGGCCGCGATCAACTCTTCGGCGGAGCGGACTCCGACTCCCTCGTCGGTGGCCTCGGCAACGACGCGCTCGACGGCGGCGACGGAACCGATCACCTCGCCGGTGGCAACGGCCGAAATCGAAGCCGCAGCGCAAGCGATGTCTTCATCGACCCGCTCTCCGAAATCGACGAACTGATGATCGTGCTGCCGAAATGGCTGACGGGCGTTTGAGTATGCCGTGCGTCTTGGAATCTCGGTCGCTGGAGCGACCGAGCTACGTAGGCGAGTCGCCCCTGCAACTCGCACTCAACGGCATGACGGCCAAGAGTGGCCATCCTCCGCTGGGCGTGTCAGAATCTCTTCGCGAGGAAAAATTGGACTTCATGCGAAGCGAGATGCGGCGTGGAAGAGAACAATGAGTCGCCTGCTCCTGCCGAATCGGAAACGCCGTTTCGGTATCAGCACACGACGTCGTTTGCGGAGTTGCTTGAGGAACTCGGAGCGACATTGTTCGTGACGACGTATCAGGCCGGAAAACTGGCGGCCTTTCGAGCGAGCAACGGAAAACTGTCGCTGTTGCTGCGGACGTTTGATCGGGCGATGGGATTGGCCGTCACTCGTCAGCAAATGGCGATTGCCACGCGGTATCAAATTTGGTTTCTGCCGAATGAGCTTGAGCTGGCGTCTCGCTTGCCGCCGCAGGGGACTCACGATGCGTGCTTCATCCCTCGCCGCAGTCACGTCACCAGCAATATCGACACGCATGAAATCGCGTGGGGGCGAGAAGAGCTGTGGCTCGTCAACACTCAACACTGTTGCCTTTGCACGCTGAATGATCGGTTTAGCTTTGTGCCTCGGTGGAAGCCATCGTTTGTGACGGAATTGAAGCGGGCTGATCCGTGTCATTTGAATGGACTGGCGATGCTCGACGGGCAGCCGAAGTATGTCACCTGCTTTGCCGAGACGGACACTCCCGAAGGCTGGCGCGAACACAAACGCGGGGGTGGTTGTTTGATCGACGTGACGACGAACGAGATTGTGGCTCGCGGATTTTCGATGCCGCATTCGCCGAGAGTTCACAACGGCCGAGTCTGGCTGCTGAATTCGGGACACGGTCGCCTCGTCACCGTCGATCCGCAAACGGGGCAATCCGACATCGTGGCTCAACTTCCCGGCTACCCGCGCGGCTTGGCATTCGCTGGGCGATATGCCTTCATCGGCCTGTCTCAAGCCCGCGAATCGAAAACGTTCGGAGACGTCTCTGTGGTCGAACAGCTTCCGCAACGCAAATGCGGCGTGTGGTGCATCGACACGCTCACCGGCCAGACCATCGGCTTCCTGGAGTTCGAGCAGACCGTGGCAGAAGTGTTCGACGTGCAACATCTCATTGGTGTTCGCAATCCCGCACTCATCGGATTTGGCAAAGAGCCGATCGAACGAGCTTGCGTTATGCCGCCGCTGTGAATTTTGAACGCACGACCCCTTCCGATGCAGACTTCGCCGTGCAGCTCCTGCTTGTCCGACGTTCACTCCGCTTGAGTACCAGGTGGTCGAAGAGGAGATCTTCGGTCAGCGCGGGGACTTTTGACGAATTGCCAAAATCGAACTTCCCGGCGGTTTGGCAATTTGCTAAAGTCGCTCTGAAGATCGAATGTCACGGAACCGATGAATCATGCACGTCATCTCTCAAAAGCCCTTGCGAGATTTTTGGAAGAAATACCCGCTCGCTACAGGCTTGGTTCACGCGAGCCAAGAAGGCTCAGTGGGAATCCTTTGAAGATGTCAAAGCGGACTTTGGCTCGGCGGATCAGGTTGGGCGTCTCACGATCTTCGACATTGGCGGAAACAAGTATCGCCTGATTGCCCACATTCACTTCGATCGCGGCAAGGTCTACGTCCGGCATGTGCTGACGCACACTGAATACGACAAAAATATTTGGAAACGTGACCTTTGAACTGAGCTAGGCAGGAAGGAGAAGTGGTGAGTTGATTGGCTCGCTAAAGCGAGCAGCAAGAGTCGATTGAAATGAAGAGAACAAATGAAAAGGAAACTATCGCATGTCAGCAACAACAAAGCGGCGCGCGAAAGCGGGACCGCGTGACAGCTATTTGGCGTTGATCCACCGATTTCCGTTGCGAGCGATTCGGAATGATCGCGAGCTTGAAGACGCGATTGCACTCGTCAATGAACTGCTTGACCGACCGAAACTTGACGAGGGAGAAGAGGACTATCTCGTCGTGTTGGGAGACCTCGTCGAAGGCTATGAAGAAACTGTGCATCCGATCGAGCCCGCTTCAGACGCGGCAATGCTCAAAAGCCTGCTGAGCGATCGCGGTCAAACACAATTGCAGGTCGCCGCTGCCACAGGCATTGCGAACTCAACACTGTCCAACGTGCTGCACGGCAAACGCCAACTGACGCGAGACCACATTCGTCGGCTTTCAAAACACTTCCAAGTCGACCCCAGCGTGTTTCACGGGTAATTGGCCGGTCATGATTCTGTTTTGGGCCTCGTTTCCACTTCGCGAGGATGACGCAATGGCTGTGACCGTGGTGCTGGATGAAGAGTTGGCTGGGCCGTTGAAACGGAAAGCGGATGCGGTTCAGGTTTCCGTGGGGGATTTTGCCGTTCGCATTTTGCAAGACGCTGTGTTGCGGCCGACCGAATCCAAAGGTTGATTGCGTGTCCGCCAGGAGCGATATCGTCCGACTTCGGTGGCACGCTCTGAGGCTTAGAAAAGGGCGTGGTGTTCCGGTCCAACTCTCATCCCGATGGTCGGGGCGTGCCACTCGTCTGTCGACGGCAGATCAGCCACAGCCTGCGCCAACTCAAGCCTCACGCGACAAAACTGATGTGACGTGTTGCCCAAGGGTCGTGCGTTCAAAATTCAAAATCAGCGTTTGGCAATCGTCCGAGGACTCACCGCGTGATCTCCGCCGATTTTGAATTTTGAACGCACGACCCCTTCCGTTACAGACTTTGCCGTGCCAGCTTCCTGCTCGTCCGATGTCGCCGCGCGCCGACTGCCTGCATTGGAAATGGCGGCGACAATCCGACTTGAATGTTGCTCGTGCGGTTGTAAGCTGCCACGAAAGGAGCACATTATGAATGCGGTGCTATCCGAAAAACAGCAAGAGGTACTGGCCGACTTGGAAGGCTTGCCAGAAGAGTACTATCCGTTTCTGATCCAGATGATTCGCAGCTTTCGCGAAAGCGTGTTGCTCCAACCGGCGGCCGACAGTTTCCGTCGCGGCTGGCAAGAGGCTCAGAGCGGCGACACGCAGCCGGTCGATCGCCTCTGGGAGGGGCTGGATGTCGTGTGAGCCAGTGACTCCTCTGCAGATCACATTCACTCCCGAATTCAAACGGAATCTTCGGCAACTGTCGAAGAAGTATCGCCATATCAAGTCGGACTTGCAGCCGGTTCTCGACCAGTTGACGAAGGGCGAACACCCCGGCGATCAGGTGCCCAGGGTGCCGTACCAGGTCTTCAAAGTTCGCGCTCCAAACTCGGACGCCGCACGCGGAAAGAGCGGCGGCTATCGGCTGATCTACCATGTCAAAAGCGATTCGGAAGTCGTGCTGGTCACGGTCTATTCAAAATCCGAGCAATCCGATATCACCGCGGAAGACATCCGCCAGATCATCCTCACTCTGCAGACGGCCGCATCGAAGCCCGGGCGGACAGATGGCAATCATTGAAGCATTGCGAAGGGAGTGATGTTCCGATCCCACGCCCATCCCGATCGTTCGAGTTCCGCCGAGGATTGTTGCAACACTTCCAAAGCGGCTTGCAAAAAATCTTGCTTTGTCACGCGGTTCCCGTCCACCGGTTCTTTTCGTGCCTCGGCTCGCGAGCACGCCGCGTCGTGAATCCTCGATCGCAGCGAGTCCATCAGAAAATCCATCTGCTCGCAAACCGAGATCGGGATGCGAACGTTGGGTCGCTTGTCCTCATTCAGACTGGCTTTGTGTGCCATCATGAAACCCTCCCTGTTCGTTAGGCCAATTCTCGCGCGATGATCGCAGCCTAACTCGTCTCACATTGAGCTTCAAGGATCGGAAAAGACAGGTGGCACGCTCTGAGGCTTAGCTTAGAAAAGGGCGTGGTGTTCCAGTCCCACGCCCATCCCGATGGTCCCGATGGTCTGGGCGTGCCACTCGTCCGGCGACGACAGAACAACCACAACCTGCGCCCACTCAGCCTCACGCGACAAAATTGGTGGGACGTGTTGCCCAAGGGTCGTGCGTTCAAAATTCAAAATCGGCGGTTGGCAATCGTCCGAGAACTCGCCGCGTGATCTCCGCCGATTTTGGAATTTTGAACGCACGACCCCTTCCGTTGCCGACTTCGCCTTGCCAGCTTCCTGCTCGTCCGACATCGCCGCGCGCCGGCGGCCTGCATTGACTTGTGCTGGCTGTGTCACACATGGACACCCCCGAAGAAATCCTGGGGATCGCAAGCGATGGCACCGTCTTTCGATGGCCGACGCCCGTTGGCAACCGGCAAGCCTTACCCGCGCGATCGCGCTGAGCGTTGTTTGCTGGTTGTACGTCGCTTGGCGACCGGCGAGCGTGATTTGCGTTTGCCGGCTGTGGTGGCTTTCGATTTCGGTTTTGACGGCGGTTCTTCGGGACCGCGCAGGTCGAGCGCCCAAGGCGGATAGAAAATCGGCTTGCCAGCGGAAATGTCACAGTCGCATTCCTCTTCAATCTTCGCCATCCGCTCGTACCACTCTTTTGACTGCTCGAATTTCATATCTGATCTTCCTTTCGGAACGCGAGGGCCTGCTGCGATGTCATCTCAAAGTAACACATTTCTTCATAACAAGGATCTATTCCCAGATTCGTCATGCCCATGCGGGAATAAAAGCTCTCAGCCTGAGACAGTGAATGCAAGCCAATTCTACCACCCAACCCGCAATCAAGGCTTTCCTGAATTGCCGTTCGCAGAAAGACGGTTCCCACCGATCGAAATAGCCGATGGGGCTGCCAACCAGGACGGTTCCACGGCGCGACTTCCACGTAATCGACATAGATTAGCCCGTGGCCGCAGTCTGGCTCCAATCGAGCCTTTCGTGACAGGTCCACGATCATCAGCCCTTGAGTAACACCACCAAACTCGATTGCGAACGACCGATGGTCGTGGCTTCGGCGAATGCGCCGCATCTTCGCACGCCAATTCCAGTGAGCACTCTCTTGACGATGCAAACGCCCGGCCCATCGCAAAAGCACGGTGAGCGCCGAATGCCAGATCTCATCGACGTCCGCCAAATGCCGTCGTTGAATCCCCTCACACAAGACCGCTTCGCGCTGCTCTCCGGACGCCACTTCCTTCAGAAACACTGTTGACGCTGATTTCGACATGCGTGGCCTTGTCGCCAATGGCGGCGGATCTGTCAATCATTGCATGCGGCGAACGGAGTTGCCCAAGGGCCGTGCGTTCCTTCCATTTGCTGACGGACCGCTTCGAGATTGAACTGGCGGCACTTCTCTCGCCAGCATTCATACTGCTGCTCCTCGCCTTCGGCCCAGATCAGCGGTTCGATCTTTTCGACCGCCTCAATCCACGCTGCGATAGAATCGGGATCGTCTCGCCATTCTTCTTCTGACAAGCCGAGCTTCTCGCTGTTGGGTAGGAAAGGTTCGACGCGCAATTGGCTCCCCTCCGGCCAATCGACTGGCTCGGCAGGAAGTATGCGACCGTTCAACCAAATGGCTCGCACGGCATTCATGGGTCTGCTCCTTTCCGTAAAGCGAGGATCATTGGCTGAACAATCATAAAGCCGACTGGAGATTGAATCCATTCGCACCATCTTCGACCCGCAAGACCGACGCAACGTACTCCCCAACGATCCTGACTACTCGATGGCCGCGCGACGCTGGGCACTTTGTCCTTCCGCGCTGCAGACGCTCTTCACCAAAGCGTTCACGACCGGACTGCAAGACCCGGCTCGCCGAATCACCGAAGGGGAATGGCAAACGCTCTTCCGCCCACTGAAAGATGGCGTGCTGAATTGCGGCAGATGTCAGGCCGTCAATCTTTGGGATGCCACTCAACCATCTCTGGACTGTTGGCACTGCCGCCAACCGATCGGTCTCCCGCCGAAGCTCGTCATCAACCATCACGGCCGCACGCTCACGCTGCTGTTGTCCCGAACGGCCAAGCTGCGGCAGCGTCACGTTGATCCGTTCGCGTCCGACGACGTGGCCGAAACGATCCTGGGCGAAGTCGCTCAGAACCCGGCCAACCCCGCGATCTGGGGCCTGCGCAATCTGAGTCCCACGCCGTGGGTCGCCACCAGTCCCGGTGGCTTGGCCAAAGAGGTGCCGCCTCAAAAAGCAACCTCGCTGCAAGCGGGCCTGACGTTGAACATCGCCGGAGTGCCGGCGGCTGTTCAGCCGTGAGATACTCTAGCTCTTACGATCGCGGCTCGCGGTTGTCTGAGGTGGAAGCGTGAGAACCCCCTCTTTTTTTGAGAAGTATCGCATTGGTCGGAAAGAATCTCAGGCGAGCCGCCTGAGCTACCGACACAACTCCGCATCGACTTCTAACTCACCGGCCACTTCGATCAGCTTCCGATAGGTCAGTGGCCGAATTTCTCGACGTCCAACCGGCGAGGACCACAATCGCGCTAAAAACAAGTGCTCCAAGCGAACGGAACCGCTCTCAATGACGATCTGAAAGCCGGGATTCCGTTTCGAGAACTCTCGGCAAAATGCGGACGCGCCTTTGATCAGCGAACCAATGACTTCGTCGGTTTCTTGGCTGTAATAAACCGTCACCAAATCATCGCCCGTTCGGCGTAGAAGGGATCGGGCTTCGCCAGAAACTCGATGCAGTCCCCATCCGGGTCGTAGGTCGCAGTGGGTTGAAATTGCTCCGCCGGGCGAGCCATCAAGATCATTCGCTTGGCGAATTCGGCATTTGTGGTGATCGTCATATTATTCTTTGTTTGAATCGGGTTGCGTGGTTGATCGGAAGCGTCGGTTCTGCCGGATCCGCCTTGTCCCACCGCCAATTGTAGGCCACACCTTCATCGTTCACGAAAACCAAATAGACCTGCCCTGGATAAGGCCGTCCCGGCAATCCATCGGAACCGTAGCTCGGCTGCGGGATTCCACAGTAGCAACGCCACCCGACTCCACGCCGGTCCTCATCGTCATCAGCCGTTAGACCTTCAAACACCGCCGATGGTTTTTGAAGAATCGACGGCACGATGTAGCCACATTCCTTGGCCTGCCCCATACTACGACGCCCGACCGCTTGCATCCGATCAAAGGACACCTGGACTTCCGACTCCAGCTTTCCAGTGATGGGATCAAGGGCCTAGTGCCACATCTCGGAAGTAGGGTTTCATGAAAACGGAAAATTGTATATTTCCCGCCGGTCCTCGATTTTGAGGCGGGAGGTCAAGTCATGCCAG
>JAYVSP010001025.1:0-9419 GCA_043775215.1 Planctomyces sp.
CTGGCATGACTTGACCTCCCGCCTCAAAATCGAGGACCGGCGGGAAATATACAATTTTCCGTTTTCATGAAACCCTACTTCCGAGATGTGGCACTAGCCATCCGGCGCGGACCAGTGCCGCCGCCGCGATCACGAACGGTGTGTATTGGTAGTTCACATAAAGCATCGTCGTCGCGGAGATGGCCAGCAGGTGCGCGAATAAGTAGATCGCATCGTTGAGTTGCCTCATACGCCACAACGACACCAGCATGCTTCCGAAAGCGGCGATCGTACATGCGAACGTGATCCCGCCCCCGACTAGAAACAGACCGAGGTAAAACACATGCACGGTCTGGCCCATGGTGTCCTGGCCCATCCGTTCGTAGGTTCCTTGCGTGCCGTAGCCCAGTAGCCAGCATTCTTCCGCATAGCCCAGAGCCAGCCGTGCTAAGTGCGTCCGATCATCAATCGACTCTTCCGAGTAATCCGCGCGATATTGAATGGTGTCCCACATCTGGTTGAAGAAGTCACCCACATGCACGCCTTGCGACAGCACCGCTAGGCCGATCAGTGTTACGACCGCCAACCAACGTAACACTTTGAGCTTCTCGGGCTCACGCCATAGAAAATAAAACAACAGTCCTGGCACAGCGAAGATAATCGCCTTGGACACCGTGCTGGCGATGCCACCGAGCAGTAGCAACAAGAAGGCGATCCGCCACGTGACTCTCCGAATCTGGGGCAGCAGCAAAAAACAGGGAGTCAACGTCATCGTCAGCGAGTTGCACTGCAACACCAGTCCCGCCGCGCGACGGCCACCCTCGCCTCCGTCTCGGGTGTATTCAATGATTTTCTGAGTCGGCAGAGTTGGGACCATGCCGGCGACTTGCCCGATTGCCACAATGCTGCTGAGACTGCTTGCCACGAGCAGAATCAGAGCCACTCGTTCCTTGGGAATCGTCACGAAGGCGCACCAGCCAAACGGCACCAGGAATCCCCAAATGTAAATCACCTGCAAAATCGAGATCAGTTCGCCGGCCGGATCGAGCATGTGGGACAGCAAGTTAAACGGCAGCGCCAGCAACAGCAGCACTTGAAACCATTGCAACCGCAGCGTGAACCCAAGATTCAGCAACACAGCCGGGATCAGAAACAGGTCGGCGGCCGTCAGACTCATTGCGGGATGCTTGATGGCAGGCATCGGCAGTAAAAACAGAGCAGCCTGTGCACAGAACGATTGAATCTGCGCCGTCAATGTTCCGCTCGATTGGGAGACCGATGCCGAAGCCGCCGCGCGCGCCGCGGGCCGGCGAGACGGTTGCGGCCAAGCCATCGTTTTGACGGAACTCGGTTGAGACATTGTCACGATTCCTCGATCGCCTCAAGGCATTCCCCAACCGACCCCGCGTCGGTGGTGAAATGCTTTATGGCTACTGAATTTCCTGATGAAAGATAAAAGAGGCATAGGGACAAGGCATTTCACTACCGACGCAGGGTCGGTGGGGAATGTCATGCGGCGTGCCGTTGTGGCGGCGTCATTGATTGACGTTGCTCGAAGGCTCGATCCACGAATCGAGCCAACACGAACAGCGACCATACTGTTGAAGAAAGCTCGGTTCGTCCGGCATGAAAGTCTCGCTCCAGGCGATGCAGCATGTCGGTATTAAGCCACCCGCACTCGACGACCGAACGCTGCCGAAATGCTTGATGCACCACGTCTCTTAGCGGCCCGTTGAGCCAGTTCCGCATGGGGACGGAGAAGCCGTGCTTGGGCCGCTCGTACAGAGCACGTGGGACGAACCGCGACAGGACATCGCGCAGAACCGTCTTCGGGCCGTTCTGAAACTTTGTGGATGTGGCCAGTTCGGCGCCGAGCTTTGCGACTCGATAGTCCAACAGCGGGCTACGGACTTCCAGCGCCACTCGCATCGACGCCCGGTCCATCTTTACCTGCAAGTCGTCAGGAATGTAATAGGCCGCGTCGAAGCATGCTGCCTGCGACAACGGGTCCGCCGGCACGCGTGCGAATAAATCACGCACCAATTGTTCGGCCGCGTTCTCGCGGGCCGAAGCGATTCCGGGCAACAGATCGCTCGCGGACAAGCAGGCCGCACCGCCGATGAGCTGTGCATAAACACCGGCCGCGTCGCGAGTCTCCAGCAGGCGCTGCAAACGCATCCCGCGCTGGCGATCGACCAGTGGCAACGTCCAACCGATCAGCGACCGCGTCACATCGGGGAGCTTTTGAGCCAGCAGCGCTTTGCGAAACCACTCGTACCGCGTGTAACCGCCGAAGAACTCGTCGCCACCATCGCCGCATAGCGCGACAGTGACGTGTTGCTTCACTGCTTGGCAGAGCAACATCGACGGCAGCCCGCTGCTGTCCGCCGTCGGCTGTTCGTAGCAGTCAAAATAATCATCAATCAACGCCGGCAACCTGTTGTCATCCAGCGGCAAAATCTGATGATCGAGTTTCAAATGCCGGGCCACTTCGGCGGCAAACGACGATTCATCCGCCGAGCCATCCTGAAACGAGACCGTGAACATCGGCAGATCGCTCCGCCCCGTTGTATTCAGCAGCGCGGCGATCAGCGACGAATCAATGCCGCCACTCAGGAACCCGCCGATGGGCACATCGCTAAGCGTCCGAATGGTCACAGCATCTGCCAGAGTTTCCTGTAATTCGGCTTGGTCGAGGTGATTGTTCCGACCCCACGCCCATTGTGTCACATCAAAGTAACGCTGCCGTTGTTGAATCGACCCGTGTTGAACAACGATGTACTCACCCGGCCGCACCTGAGTTGTGTTTTGAAAGAACGTGTGCGGCGACGGGAAGTAGCCAAAGTGCAAATACAGCGGCAGGGTCTCCGGGTTCGGTTGCAGACCGAAACGGCGGAAAGCCCGCAATTCCGATCCGAACGCCAGGCCATCCGGCGTCTCGTGCAGGAAGAGCGGTTTCTTCCCCAGCCGATCGCGCACTAGGGTCAGTTCGCCGTTGATGAGATTCAAAAACGCGGCCGCGAACATCCCGTTCGCCTCGGCAAAGATCGACGGTCCGCGACGCTCGAAGGCTTCCAAAAAAACTTCCGTGTCACCCGTCGTTCGCAACCAGACATCGCCGCAGTGCTTCGCGGCGAGTTCTGCTGAGTTGTAAATCTCGCCATTGAACACGACGGCAGTCCGGCCACTCGCACTGATCATCGGCTGATTCGCACGCGGGTCCAAATCCTGAATCGCCAGGCGCCGAAAACCGAGCCACACGCGCTGATCTGGGCTCGACAAATGACCGTCAGAATCTGGACCGCGATGCGTGATCGCATCGGTCATGTCGAGGATCATCGATCGCGAATCGGTCTGCGGCTCGCGCCATGCCAGTCCCGTGATGCCACACATCCAAAAACGTCCTTGTTTCGTTCGCCGACATCAGACCGAAGTGACCCGAAGCGTGAGCGAGGGCGAATACTCATATAGGCTTCGATTCAGCGTTTCTGAAGCGTTCGCCCTCGCTTACGCTTTTTGAAGTTGCGCAGTCTTGTTTTTCGCCCCAAAGGGGGGCAACTCGATAGCCCAGGGCGAAGCCCTGGGTGAAGATATAGAACAACAATAAGAAGCCCTGAAAGGGCGAAACTCCACGTAGGCCAAAGACATCCATTTGTTTCGCCCCTACAGGGCTTGCCACGTTTTGTCCGTCAAACCCAGGGCGGCGCTACGCGGCTGTCGCCGCTCCGCTCTGCCCTGGGCTATCGAGTTTTTGCCCTTTGGGCCAGGACAACAGCGCAACTTCAAAACTTACGCTTCGGGTTACTTTCAAGCCGCTTTCCTCAGACGGACTGTCTCTGTCGTTTGCATTTCGTTCTTCACGGGTTTCAACCGAGCCAGCAGCAAGGTTCCCACGGCCAAATAGGGCAGCTTGCTGACCAAGAGCGAGATCGCGGCTCCCTGCATTCCGAATGTCGGCACCAGCCACCAACAAGCGGCGAGCGACACTAGCGACGTCAGTGCGGTCAACGGCAATTGGATTTGAATGAACCGGGCCGCAATCAGCGCTGTCATCATCACGCCGGATGATGTGGCCACGAGTGTCGCCCACATGATCGTCACGAAAACGTCCACATGTGCGGCATCCTCGGCCGTGAAGAACAGCGTCAACAGCTCGCGGCCAAACAGTTGAGCGACGAGAACTCCGGCGAGAGCGATCGCCGAATGCGTGGCCATCAGCCGAACAACCAGTCGCCGAAAGCCCGATACGTCTCCCTCGGCATGACGTTTTGCAAGTTGGGCACTCGCCGACGATTCCAGCGCGCGGGTCAACGTGTGCATCACCGCCAGCGGAGTACACAAGGCTCCGAAGATTCCCAATTCGGCCAGGCCACATTTCGACTCGACGAAACCGCGTGGCAGGTTTGTGTTGAGCGACACCAACATGCCAGTGACTCCCAACGGAATCCCCATGACGGCGAGTTGCTTCAGCGGTTGCCAGTGCCACAGCGGCTGACAATTTCGGAGCACTGCCCACAGGCGACTCTTTCCACCAGATGCTGAGTCACTGAACCTGTCCCCCAACAACCACATCACACTGGGAACGTCATATGCCAGCATCGCGACCAGCCGTCCCGTTACGGACAAGGCCGACGCCAAGACGACGTCGCCGGTCAACGCAACTCCAACACACAGCCCGGCCCCCGTCAGCAAACCATGCAGAACCATCGACTTCGAGATGCGGTCTAATCGCTCGTGTTGCTGAAACAGTCCATAAAACGTGTTCGACAAAGTTTCCAACGATTTGTTCAAGCCAACCAGTAAGATCACGGCCAATGCCTCGGCCTGATGTCCTGCGAACAGGCTCCAGCCCCAACTGGCGAACATCCCGACAACACACGCCGCCAATTGCAGACCGAAGTAATGCCCGAACTGAAACTCCTCGCGCGAGTCAGTTGCCTGCAAACGCCTCAGTTGCAATCCAGCGAACAGAAAAATCGGCGAAGTTACGGTCACACCGAGCAAGTACAGCCCGCGCGTTTCTGGACTGCACAACTTGGCCAGTACGACCAACACGCCCCACTGGCTGAGGGCGTACAGCACGTTGCCTGCCAGTGACCAAACAAAATTCCGTCGCAAAGACAACGGTAGCGGAGTCTGGTGTCGAATCATAAAATGCGGGGAATCATTCACGGCAATCCTTTGCCTGATGCGGGCTTCACCCGCAATGTGGCACGACGCTCCGAGCCTGTGAATCTTTCGAGCTGCGACCGTCAGGGAGTGTGACGGACAAGGACTTATGACCGCTCCCTGACGGTCGCGGCTCGATTCATTCACAGGCTCTCCGCGTCGTGAGTCGCGACGTGGAGCGTCACGCCACAATTTCGGACGAACTCGGGCGGCGATGTAACTGGCCCGGCAGATTTCGCCAAGAGGAGATTGACGGTGTGCCTCGGACGATGGATCGCCGTGGCCGCTTGATTCTGTGGGTTGGCGAAGAAACAATCGTCCGCGACGCGAGATTATCGAAAGGACATTCGAAGATGGCCACTTTGGTCGCCAAGAAATCGAAACCGCCAAGAAACGGAACTTCGCGCGCGGTGTCGCGCCGGCCCCGCAGTGCTCCGTTGGACAGAAGTTCCTTTCCACCTGATGCCACGCTCGCCGATGTTCAGGCCCATTTGGGCGGGATTCCCGTCTCGCGCATTCATCTGCATCCACAACCGGGAACGGCCACGATTCGAGACCTCAAACGTCTGGACCGCCGAACGCTCGGAACGTGCGAACTTATCGACGGCGTGATCGTGGAGAAGCAAATGGGCTGGTATGAATCGCTGGTGGCGGCGGTGTTGAATCGCATTCTCGGCACACACGTTGAGATCAACCTTCTGGGAATCGTGCTCGGAGCCGATGCCGTCCTCCGCCTGTTTCCGAAACAAGCTCGCGCGCCGGATGTCTCATTTGTCTCGAAGCGCCGATTGGCTCAATACAAGCCGTCTCGCAGCGATCCGATTCCGACGTTGATTCCAGATTTGGCCGTTGAGGTTTTGTCGAAGAGTAACACGCCGAAGGAAATCGCGCTGAAGCTCGGTCAGTATTTCACGTCGGGTGTGGAACTGGCGTGGGTCATCGACCCGAAACGCCGCAAAGGGACCATTTACACAAGTTTGTCCGATTGCACGACGATCGACCTTGATGGCGTTTTGGACGGCGGCAAAGTGGTCCCCGGATTTCGCATCACTCTGCGCGAGCTGTTCGATCGCGCTGACCAGATGCTGGCTGACGTCGGCGAGGAATAGTCCGTCTCAACCCCTCAAACGCGCCGACACTTGTTCGTCACCGGGATGTTTCATGCTCTTCTTCATTCTCGCCTGCTTGGTGCCGGCGTTTGTGGTTTCGGTCGCGATGACCGGGTTGATGCGTACTCTGTCGCCGAAGATGGGGCTGATTGATCATCCGGCCGCGCGCAAGGTTCACTTGGTGCCGAAGCCACTGGGGGGCGGGATCGGCATTTGGTGTGGAGTCGTCTTGCCGCTGGCGGGAGCGCAGCTTGTCGCTTGGTTGGTCCACGTCGGGACGTTGCCGGCGGAGTGGATTCCGCCGCAGTTGGTTCGGCATTTGGACGGAGTGTTGTTTCGATCGGGCCAGATGTGGGCGGTGCTGGCGGGTGGGACGGTGTTGTCGATCATGGGGTTGATCGACGACGTCTTCGATCTGCCGTGGAAGCCGCGACTGGTGATTCAGATCTGTGTGGCGTCGGCGTTGGTTGCGGCGGGCGTGCAAGCGACGGCGTTCCTCGGTGTGCGATGGCTGGAGATTCTGATCAGCGTGCTGTGGCTGATCGTGCTGATCAATTCGTTCAATTTTCTCGACAACATGGACGGCCTATCGTCGGGCATCGCGCTGATTGCTTCATTGATCTTCGCGGCCATCATGCTGACGTCGCTGTCGGAACCGCGTTGGCTGGTCGCCGGTGTCTTGTTGGTGCTGGCAGGATCTTTGCTGGGGTTTCTGTGCCACAATTGGCCTCCCGCGAAAATATTCATGGGGGACACCGGCAGCTATTTCATCGGAGTCGTGCTGGCGTCGATGACGGTTTTGGGGACGTTTTACGAACAGGGCGGAGCCGCTCAGCATGGCCGGCACGTAATCCTCGCGCCGCTGTGTGTGTTGGCGGTGCCGCTGTATGACTTCACGTCGGTGCTGATCATTCGCCTGTTGGAAGGTCGCAGTCCGTTCAAGCCGGACAAGAGCCATTTTTCTCATCGGTTGGTGCAACTGGGGTTGAAGCAGAAACACGCGGTGATGACGGTGCATCTCGCAACGTTGACGACGGGACTCGGTGCATTGCTGTTGTATCGCGTTGCCGATTGGTCGGGAGCGTGGTTGGTTGTCGCATTGGTTTTGTGCGTGCTCGCGATTATCGCCATTCTGGAAACGGTGGGTCGTGGTGGTGAGGGGCGTTGAAGTCTTGAAGTGGAGTTGTGCTCGTGAGTCGGCAGACAAAGAAGACACCTCTCCCAAACTCTCTTCCCGGTAGGGCGAGGAGATCGGACAGGCGCGATTGCAGCGAGAGGTCCGATCATGACTCTCCTGCTCGTGGCGGCATGTTGCTCGCGTGGCTGATTGCGCTGTTGGTTGCTCGATGGTTGTTGCCGACGGAAGGTGCCGCCGAAGGACTGACGCTGTGGTTGGTGCAGTTGGTCCTCTTCACGGCCGTGGTGCGAACCGCTTGGGCGTGGCGATTCGGAGATCGGCCCGCGCGATTTGACTGGATCGACGGCGCGATGGGAATGTTGATTGCCGCGCAGGTGATTTCCGCGCTGACGGTTGTATTCACGATCGGCAACGCGCGTGCGGCAATCAATGTGGCGTGGGAGTGGATTGGTTCGGGAGTGCTGATCTGGTTGCTGCGACAAGAACTGAAATCGGCTCGTGTGGTGCGTGATCTGTGTATTGGGTTGTCGCTGACGGCGGTCGTGCTGGCGGGATACGGGCTGTGGCAGCACTACGTTTGGTATCCGCAGATGGTGCGCGACTACGAGCAGGTGCTGAACGAAGAACAGGCACTCACCGGTCCGACCGAGAGCGGTCAGCCGCGCCGATTGTCAGCGTCGGAGACACAGCGACTCGCGCGGTTACGGGCCGAGATGACTCAGCAAGGGATTCCGACAGAACCTTCCTCGCGGATATTGTGGGAGCAGCGATTGAAGGCCAGTCGCGAGCCGATCGGTTTGTTCGCGTTGGCCAATTCGTTCGCCGGGCTGCTGCTGGCCGCGATCTTGATGCAGGTGGCGTTGCTGTCGGCACAGTGGTCGATGCCGAATGCCAAAATCCCAATGACCAAATCTCAATGTCCAAATCGTCGAAATTGGCTGTGCCTAGTTTGGTGCTGCATCGGCCTGGGTGTCACGGCATTTTGTTTCTTGCTGACGAAAAGTCGCACGGCTTGGGTCGGGCTGCTGGCGGGAATTGCTTGGTGGGGCCTGCGCGCGTTGATGGCCAAGTTCGCGGCGCGGCCGTTTGAGAACTCAGTACTCAGTACTCAGTACTCGGTATCTAGTACTCAGACTCCGCTGCCCGTTCGCCGCTCAGGCCGTCTGATCTGGATCGTCATTGGAGTGCTGGTGATTGGAGTTGCCGTGACGTTCGCGGCTGTGAGCGGTGGTTTGGACAAAGCAGTGTTGTCGGAAGCTCCGAAGTCCTTGCGGTATCGGCTGGAGTATTGGCAGGGGACGTGGGGCACGATTCGCGAGCACTTCTGGCTGGGGACTGGTCCAGGCAACTTTCGCGAGCACTATCTCAAGCACAAGCTACCGGAATCGAGCGAGGAGATCGCCGATCCGCACAACTTTGTGCTCGACGTTTGGGCGAATGCCGGAACCCTGGGACTGGTCGGACTGTTGGCATGCGTGGCATTGATGGTCCGAACATGGCTGCGACCGGCATCTGTGGCGAATGATTACAAGCCCGAAGCGCACGCGAGGGACAAAGGCGAACGTCCCTCGCTTGAGCTTCGGGTTAGTGGGGAGGAATTCCGGGAGCGGTTCACGTCACTCGTCATTTGGGGCGCCGGGTTGTCGTTTCCTCTGGCGGCGGCCGGGCTGGAACTACTCGGACAAGGAGAAGAGCGGCTGTGGTGGCTTGGCGGAATCTGGTGGCTTGTTTGGCTGACATTGGTGATGTGGCAACGCCGAAGCAGCGAGGCGTGGTCCCCACCGACGGTTGCTCGCGACTTACTACCGGCGGCGTTGGAGGCGGCGAACGTCGCATTGTTGGTGCATCTTCTGGGAGCTGGTGGAATCGCCATGCCGGCCATTACGCAGTTGTTGTGGCTGGTTTGGGTGCTGCGAGCCGACTGGAGTCGGGCACTTCAGAATTCGGAATTGGCCGAAGGAGGCATGATTCTCGGAGAGGGTTCCGCCCGGCCAATTCCGAATTCCGAAGTGCCTGACCCCGGA
>JAYVSP010001026.1:0-10072 GCA_043775215.1 Planctomyces sp.
CATGAAGGCAGAACAACCAGAAGTCATTAGTGAAGATCAGCGAAGATGAGTGTTTCAAAAATTGTCTTCAGAAGTGGGGGATGTCCGGGGGCTGACGCCCGCTGCTTCCTCGCTCGAATTTATGGAGAGATGTCAGGACACCGGCTGAGCGAGTTCTGTTGCGGCGATCTGTGGACGCGGCGATGAATCTGGTCGCCAGTCGATGAGCCGCAGTTGGACCGACTCATAGCCGTTGAACCGGTTGATCGAAGGCGCGAAGCAGACAGAAATTGGTCCGCCGACGGCCACGATTTCTTCGGCCCAGTCGGCCGCTCCGAAGCAGATCGCTTTCATCACCGTGTTGTAGTGCCGTAGTTTGAGCGACAGATGCCGTTCTCCCTCGCCGACCTTGCGAGGCGGTTCGGCCAGGACACACCGCGAGGCGGCGAAGACAGGACGAGGATTCTCACGGCCAAACGGTCCCAATTGGTCGAGCATCTTCACTGCGGGAAGCGTGAGATCCGCGAATCGGACCTCGGCATCGATCGACTGTTCCAGATCGTGTGCCGTGACTTCGTGGGCGCGAGCGATTTCGCAGAATTCATCGCGAAACAAGGCAATCCGGTCTGCCTCGATCTTCAGTCCGGCAGCCGCTTGATGTCCGCCATAGGACTTCAGATGATGAGCACATGCCGACAAACTGGCATGCAAATCGAACCGCGCAAACGTTCGTCCCGATCCCTGCCCAATGCTGTCCTGTCGGCTGAGCGAGATCAAAATCGCCGGCTTCTGAAAATGCTCGGCCACGCGGCTCGCCACAATGCCGATCACGCCGGCATGCCAGTCCGCATGAGCCAACACCAGCGCGGGACTGTCGTGCCACTCCGGGTTCTCGGCAATCAGCTCTTTCGCCTGCTTGAGCATTCGCCGCTCGACGGTTTGCCGATTCTGATTCAGTTCGTCGAGATACTTCGCCAGCGTGAGTGCGCGTTCGACGTTGTCCGTCGTGAGCAGTTCGACTGCCAGCCGCGCTTGACCCAATCGCCCGGCAGCATTGATCCGCGGAGCCAGCGTGAAGCCGATGTCCTCCGAGTCCAACTCCTTCTTGTCTCCCAATCCGCTCACTTGCATCAACGCCTTCAAGCCGGGAGTGCTCCGCTCGACAAGGCTACTCAATCCGTACTTCACGAGCACTCGGTTCTCGTTCACCAGCGGGACGCAATCGGCGACCGTGCCGATCGCCGCCAACCCCACCGCACCCAACAAGAACTCGCGCATCTGCGGCGAGGCTTTCTTCCCGTCTCCCAATCGCTGGCAAATTCCCCAGGCCAGTTTCAATGCGACGCCCGCTCCACAGAGATATCCGAATGGATACGCCGAGCCCGGTAACCGCGGATGCACCAGACACACGGCATCGGGAAGCTCGGACATCATCTCATGGTGGTCGGTGATGATTAGTTCGAGTCCCAGTTCTCTGGCCAGTGCCGCTTCGGCGACACTGCAAATTCCGCAATCGACCGTGATGATCAGCCGCCGCGGGTCTTCTTCATGAAGCTGCCGCATCGCCTCGCAGTTCAGACCGTATCCTTCTTCAAGCCGATGCGGGATGTAATAGTCCACCGTCGCTCCGGCCAGACGCAGACAATGCCACAGCAAACTGGTCGCGGTCACGCCATCGACGTCGTAGTCGCCGTAAATTGTGATCCGCCGCTGCGACCGCACCGCCTCAACCACGCGATCGGCCGCCGCCGAGAGGTTGGGCATCAAGTCCGGCTCGTGCAGGTCCATCAGCCGCGCTTGCAAGAACGTGCTGGCCGCCGCCCCAGACGAGTAGCCTCGCGCCGTTAGAACTTCCGCCACCAAGGCCGGCAACCGCAACTGCCGCGACAAATCCCGCACGGCAGCAGCATCATGCGGAGCAAACCGCCAAGGCTTCGGCATCGTCAGGCTCCTTCCAATTTCTGTTTCCAACTCCGTGTTCGTGATCGCGACGCGGAATTACAACGCTGACGCGGTTGAGCGTCAAAGCACGGCCGGAATTGAATTGACCGACAACTCGCGAAACGAAGCGGTAAACGATACGGTGCGGCCAAGTTATCGAGAGCCGATGGATTGCAGCTTCTTTTTGTACGCGGAGAACGCCGAGTACTCTGTTGAGTTTCGCAGAGAACTCCGCGTACTCAGCGGTTCAACCTCAGCGATCTCTGCGTACTTAAAACTGACGCCAAAATACCCACGAGGAGATCGTTGAAATGACCGAATCCAAGGTGCTCGTGACAACACTGGTTGGCGACGAAGGGCCGCACGTCGAAATGTTGCAGGGCGCCGGCTTCGATGTCGTTGTCGTGGATCGTCAGCTTGATCTGTGGCAAGAAGACAACCTCATCGCCGCGCTGCGAGATTGCGAGGCATGCATCGCCGGATCGGAGCCATACACGGCAAAGGTCATCTCCGCTTGTCCCAAGCTGCGAGTGATCGCGCGAACTGGCGTTGGGTTCGATGCCGTCAATCTGCCGGCTTGCAATGAAGCAAAGATCGTCGTGGCGACGACTCCCGGCGTGAACCATCACGCGGTTGCCGAGCACACCATCGCGATGTTGCTGTCGCTTGCACGGCGTCTGCCCGAACGAGATCGCGAAGTTCGTCGCGGCGACTGGAGAAAAGAACCGACACCACGAGTCATGGGCCGCACGCTGGGTCTCGTGGGTCTCGGCCGCATTGGTCGAGCGGTCGCGACCCGTGCCCGCGGACTCGGTCTGAACGTGCTTGCGTACGATCCGTTTCCGAATCAGGAATTCGTCGAGCAGTGGCAAGTCGAACTGACGCCGCTCGACGAACTTTTCGCTCGTTCGGATTACGTCTCACTGCACCTGCCGATGGACCAATCGGTCCGCCATCTCATTAACGCCGAGACGCTGAAAATGATGAAACGCGGAGCTGTGCTGATCAACACGGCGCGCGGACCGCTGGTCGATGAAGCCGCTTTGTACGAGGCATTGAAGTCCGGCCAACTGCGAGCCGCCGGACTCGACGTCTTTGAAAAAGAACCGCTGCCACTCGACAGCCCGCTATTGAATTTGGAGAACTTGCTGGTCTGCGGACATCTCGCCGGACTGGACGAAGAATCGCAGCACGACACGCTGCAAATGTCGGCAGAAACGATCATCGCCTTAAGACAAGGCCGCTGGCCAATGGAGTGCATTCGCAATCTGACCGGCGTCAAACATTGGGCATGGTCGTAGATTTGTCGCGGTCGTGGGGGCAGGTTATTAACCTGCTCCACGAGTTCGACTGAGCGCTCGCATGCGCTGGCGCGTCAGGTTCGTATAAAACAAAAAGGCTCTTCCGGTGTTCCGGGGAGGCAAGGTTCAATGCCACGGATGAAACACGGATTGAACACGGATCAGGACGGCGAACAAGGCCAAGAAGAATCGAGTGAGATCTCGGAACGAGAGTGCGTCACAGTTTCTACACTCGGACTTGGTCCCGGCTATTATCCGTGGCAAAAACCTGTAGTCC
This sequence comes from Planctomyces sp., assembly GCA_043775215.1. Taxonomy (GTDB): domain Bacteria; phylum Planctomycetota; class Planctomycetia; order Planctomycetales; family Planctomycetaceae; genus SXKJ01. Next base: position 3,499 of record JAYVSP010001026.1, read on the forward strand.
GGCATTCACGTCCGCCGCTTCTTCTTGTTTTCCAATTCACGGCCTCCTGTCCTGATCCGAGTTCAATCCGTGTTTCATCTGTGGCAAAAATATTCCCCGAAGTGACCTCGCTGGATCTCCGAATGAGCCAACAAAAAAGCCACTGACGGAGGTCGTCAGTGGCTTTGTGATTTGAACCTCACAACCGAACATCGTTACGCGGAGTGCGACGCTTGGGGCAAGCGGTCTTGAACCTGCTTCGCGAGGCCCACTTTTTTCAGCGTCCAGATCACCATGTAAGTCATGTCGATTTCCCACCACTTGTGACCGTGGCGAGCGAGTCGCTGATGCGCGTGATGATTGTTGTGCCAGCCTTCGCCATAGCTCAACACTGCCACCCACCACAGGTTTCGCGAGCGGTCGGTCGTCTCGTAGTTACGATAGCCCCAGATGTGCGTGGCCGAATTCACGAACCACGTGCTGTGATAGGCGGCAATCATTCGCAGACACAGACCCCACAACAGGCAGGACATGCCTTCGTGCCAGAAGTACTCGCCCGCGACATACAGCACGATGCCCAAAGCGATCGGAACCAGCGGGAAAATCTTGTGCAAGAACCGTTGGACCGGGTCTTTGTACATGTCCGGAGCCCAGCGTTGCATCAAGGCATCGACTTCGCCTGGCCCATCTTTCGGCTTGAACCACAACATGTGCGACCACCAAAAACCTTCGTTCGGCGAGTGCGGGTCACCTTCCTGATCGGACAACACATGGTGCTTGCGATGCGTCGCCACCCAGAACAGCGGGCTGCCTTCCGCCGACAGCATTCCGCACAGCGAGAAGAAGTACTTCAACGGAGCCGGCACCACCAAGCTGCCGTGAGTCAGCAGCCGATGAAAACCCAAGGTCACGCCCAGACAGGCCGTCACCCAATGCAGCACAACCGCGATAATCAGACCTGGCCAACTGAAGTGCCAAAAGGCCGCGATGGCCGCAATGGTCATTCCACCCATCCACACGACGTTCGTCCAATTCACGCCATACGGAAAGCGATCGAAGAAGCGGAGTGGGATTGGATGCGCGATTTCCGGACGCAGGCGTTTGACCTTGACGATCGGTGTCGCCTCTCGCAGCGCGGCTTCGCGAGATTCGAGCGGCAGCGTTCGAGACGCGGCGACTTCCGCCGAACTTGCCGAACTTGCCAAACTTGTGGATTCACATGTATCAAGGTTTGTGGTGTCGTGACTCATGACTAGGATCTCCAAAAAAGACATCTCAGCGGACTGCGAGCGAAATGCGACCGCCGAAAAGACTGTGGGATTATAGAATTCCATCGGAGATTCATGGGTCAGGAGGGGGTCAAACTTTTGTCAAACTTCTGTCACGAAATGAGCGTTTGAGGTTTGCAGACAGTGCCGAATTACAGGTGGGGCTGTGACCCCTCCGCTTCCGGACGAGCGCGACTCGAAAACGTCAGCGGCTCAACGCATGGAAAATGTTTCGCGGGATGCCGAATCGATCGAATCAACGTTGCAAGCTGGAAGCTTGCACTACGGGCCGTACAGCCGGCAGTTTGGCAGCGCGTCTTGCAGTTTGCGGACGCCTGTCTTGGTGACGTGCGTGTGTTCCAGCCAGACAGTTTCCAGCCGCGAGAGTTTTAGCAGCGGTTCCAGGCCGGGGTCGGAAATGTTTGTGTCGCGGAGGCCGAGACTCTGCAACTGCGACACTGCCTGCAAGTCGATCAAGCCAGAGTTTGTGATTGCGGTCTTGGTCAGATCGAGCGCGTCCAAATCCTTCCAGTGCGTGAGCAGCTTCAGTCCCGCGTCGGTGATTTGCGTGCCGCTGAGTCCCAGCCGATGTAACTTTGACAGCCGCTTGAGGTGTTCCAGACCGTGATCGCTGATTGCCGTTTCACTGAGGAACAAATCCTCCAACGCGGTCATCATCCCGACTGTCGCCAGCGCTTTGTCTGAAATTGCCGTCGCACTCAGGTTCAGCAGTTTGAGATTCAACAGCGACGATAAATGCTCGATCCCAGCATCGGTCACGTTGCAGCGCGAGAGGTCAAGCTTTCGCAGCATCTTCAAAGTTTTCAGTGGTTCGAGGCCGACGTTGGTAATTGAGGTTCCGTCAAAGCTCAGGCCAACGATGTCTCCCTGGTCGTTGGTTTCAACCACCGCGACGGCCGGCAAGGCTTTTGCGAGATCGTTTTGATACTCAGCGAGCGCCTTTAATAACGGGTCGGGCGAGAACTCGATCGTGCAGTCCTTCAACGCCGCTTGCAGCCGGTCGAGATCTTTCTGTGGCAGGTTGATGCCATTGAGCTTCAGCGCGCGGAGCTTTGTCAGCCCGTACAAGTTGTCCAGTCCGCTGATCGCTTGCGGGCAATCGCTGAGATCCAGTTCGACCAGACTTGTCAGCGGTTTCAAGTTCGCCAGCCCGGCTCCGCTGATCGGTGTGTTGTCCAGCCACAGCCGCTCCAACTGAGTCAGATCCTTGAGCGACTTCAATCCGTTTCCGGTGATCTGCGTGCCACGCAGGCCCAGTCGCTTGAGCTGTTTCATCTGCGGAGCGACCTTCGCCAACTGCGCGTCGGTGAGCACCGTGTTGGACAGATTCAACACAGTCAACTTCTTCAGACCGGTAAGATGTGTCAGTCCCGCTCCGGTCACCTTTGTGTTCGTCAGCCCCAAGATGATCAAGTTTGCCAGCGACTTCAGTGGCACCAGCCCTTCGTTTCCGACGTTGGTCTGAGCCAAATACAGCTCTTGCAGAGACGTCATTTCGGCAACCGGCTTCATCGCCTCGTCCCCGATCGGCGAGCGGGTCAGGTCGAGCATCATCAACTTCCGTCCGGAAAGTTTTTTCAGTCCCGCCGCCGTGATCTTGTTGCCGTTGAGCGATAGCCGCTGCAAGTCGGTCACGGCCGCGACGTGTGCCAGTCCGGCATCAGTGATTGGGCAGTCGATCAAACGCAGAACGGTGAGTTTTGGCAGTTCGGTCAGAGCAGCCAGATCGCCGTCGATCACCTGTTGCGTCAACGTCACGCCGCTCGGATCACGCGATCCGTGGGAGAACAAAATCGTCGCGTTCGGCAGCGACTTCATCAGTCGCAATGCGCCAGTGACCGACACCAAAGTCCCCCGCAAATAAACGGTCTTCAAATTCGTCAGCGATTCAATCTCTTTGAGTCCGGCATCGCTGATGATTGTTTGATCCAGCCACAATTCTTCCAGCTCGGACATGCCGCGTAGCGACTTCAAGCCGGCATCGGTCACTTTCGTTCCGCTGAGACTGAGCTTTTGCAGCTTCGTCAGCGGCGCGAGTTGCTCCATCCCCGCGTCCTCGAAACGTGGATGCGTCACGTTCAGCGATCGCACCTGCTGCTTCTCGTCGAGCCGCACTTGCCCAATAACCTCCAATGCATTTTTCAAATCCCCGCGCGATTCGGCCAAAGCGATCACCAGTGGGTCGGTCGGATACACGATCTCACAATTCGCCAGCGATTGCTTCAACGCCGCCACTTGAGCCGCGCTGACTTGTGTGCCGCTGAGGTCCAAATGCTCCAGTTGCGTCAGTGTTTTGAGCGACTCCAGTCCGCTGCCGGTCACTCGCGTCCACGCCAACGACAACCGTTTGAGATTCGTCAGCCCGGCCAATGCCGATAAGCCATCATCACTGACCGGAGTCTCGCGGAGGCTTAGCAATTCCAACTTCTTCAACTTCGACAACGACTTCAGCCCCGAATCGCCGACTCCGGTGAGGTCCAGCCACAGCGAGTTCAATTCCGTCAACTTGCCGATCGACTCTGTCCCTGGACTAGTCACGCGCGTCCGGATCAAACTGAGTGTCTTCAGCGTGCGGAGCGTTTCCAGTTTCTTGAGGCCGTCATTAGTAATCGCTCCGCCCGCCAGCGTGAGATTTTCCAGTTTCGACAGGCCGGCCAGCAGATCGAGCGACGCGTCGGTCGCGATCGGCGGAAAAGCGACTGAGTCCAATTGGCTCAGTTCGCGAATCGGCTCCAACCCTTTGTCGGTGAGGTCTGTCCCCTGCAAGCTGATCGCCGTCAGTTGAGCATGTTTGCTCAGAATGGACAAATCACCGTCCGACACCGATGGATTGAGCGTCAAAACTCCCTCGGCCCAAAGCCCTTGCGGAAACACGATCGCCACGTCTCGCCGCTGCTGCCCAAAGGTCAGCACGCCATCCAATGTGACTGCCGTTTGCGACAGATCGAGTTCCCGCAGCGTCGTTTGCCCCACGAGCTTCGCCAAACCGGCGTCGGTCACCTTCGAGTCCATCGCCCAAAGCACACGCAGTAGCGGCAATTTCGCGGCGATCGTCAGAGCTTCATCCGTCGCGGTCGGAGGCAGGACCAAAACCTCCAGTTCCGCCAATCCCGCCAGCGACTTCAAACCAGCATCCGTGACGCTCGTCTTCAGCAGATTCAACGCCTTGAGCTGCTGGAGCCCACTCGCGACCTTCGTCACGCCCGCGTCCGTCACTTTGGTCCCGACCAGGTTGAGCACACGCAGTTTGCCGAGCGATAATAGCGGCTCCAAACCGGCGTCGGTGATCGCCGTCTCGCCGAGATACAGCTCTTCCAGAGACGTCACTCCGCCAATGATTGACAATCCGACATCGGTGATCTTCGTTCCCCGCAGATCTAAAACCAAGAGATTCGGCAGCGCACCGAGCGGCTCCAGAGCCGCGTCATCGCAACGCGGATGATTCAGCAGGTTGATGAGCTGGACATGCCCGCCGTCATCCGCTTGCACCGCCGCACCGAAGTCGCGCAGCGTCTTCGCGGCTTCCGCTTCCGCCGCCGCTTGCTGCTTCGCGAGTTCTTCCGCGGACGGTTTTGCCGGTTCAATCGGCTTAGGTGTTTGCGCCCGCGATCCACGATCAGTCGCGTTGTCACTGTCGGTGACCGGCGGAACGGATACCGGTTTCACGTCGCCGCCACCGCAACCGGCAAGCGTCAGGCTGACGAGCAGACCGATGATGGGATGTATAAGACCAATGTCTCGGACGAGTCTGATCGCTGAAGTGATCACTGCCATGCCACATACTCTCCGGGGACCGGCGCTAACTGTCGTAGGACGGGCTTCCTAGCCTGGATTATTCATGGACACCACATGGGGATGACACGGTACTTCAAACTAACCCGATGCGCAAGCGAGGCCAAGGCGTCACGATAGCCTCGCTTGCGCGTCGGGTTGGTATGCGGCCATGAATAATCCAGGCTAGCCCGTCGCATTAGCGTGGCGACGGCCTGGGAAGGCCGTCCCATAAATCCGATGCGCCGATCCTGACGTGCCGCACGCTATCAAACTCCGTGTGCCGTCGCACGTTCGGCCAGCTCAAAAACTTCAGGATTCACGATGTGCCGCGGACGGATTCCCAACAGCACCTCGGCGGCATTGCGGACTCCTCGGACTTTAGAATCCAGACTCGACTCCACCGAACTACCGGCACAGTGCGGCGTGAGGATCACGTTGTCCAACTCGAGCAGCGGATGCAAGGCTCGAATTCCCGGCATGGCGAAGACGTCGATTCCCTCAAACACATCGAGCGCGGCACCGGCAATGCGGCGTTGTTGGAGCAATTCGACCAGTGCGGCCTCGTCGATGATCGCGCCGCGAGCGGTGTTGATCAGCACAGCGTTCGGTTTCAAGAGGGCCAACCGATCGGCGTTGAGCAAGTGGTACGTCTCGTCGCACAACGGAAGATGGATCGACACGAAGTCGCTCTCAGCGAGCAATCGGTTGAGCGGAACGAGTTCGGTTCTCAATTGTTCGGCCACGCATTGATCTTTGGCCGGATTGCGGACCCACGCCAGCAGACGCAGGCTAAATGCCGCAGCTCGTTGAGCAACCGCTTGAGCACTGGTCCCAAAACCGATCAGCCCCAGCGTCTGCCCAGCCAGGCGATGCACTCCGGGATGATGCCGCGCGGACCAGTTGTGCGTCCGCATGGCGTCCATCATAAACGGCAATCGGCGAGCGAATGCCAACAGCAGCGCCAACGTGTGCTCAGCTTGCTCGTGCAGACAAAAGTCGGGCACGTTGGTGACGATGATCCCTCGGCGAGTCGCCTCGGCCACGTCAATCTTGTCCGTACCGGCTCCCAGCCGAGCGATCACGCGACAGCGTGACAGCCGCTCGACGACCGTTTTGGGCACGCGCGATGACACGACCAGCAGCGCGTCGCAGTCTGCCGCGGCTGCAAGAATTTCGTCCGGCTCTTGCCCTTCGATCTCGATGAACTCCGCACCGGTTCGCGCCAGTTCGGAGCGTTCTTCGGCGGCGACCGGGTACGTGACGGAATTGAGTCGGACGGCTTTGAACATGTGGGACTCTTCGCCAATACAAGCCCGAAGCGCCAGCGAGTGACTGATCTTCGTTCGCCCTCACTGGCGCTTTTTGAAGTTGCGCATTTTTCAGCCCCGAAGGGGGCGAGACTCGATAGCCCAGGGCAAAGCCCTGGGAAACCGACGTTTTTGAGGCTTGGAGCCCCAAAGGGGCGTGACAAAATGAGTCGCGCCCCTTCAGGGCTTTTAGAATCCAAATTGCTCGAATCCCAGGGCTTTGCC
>JAYVSP010001027.1:0-3565 GCA_043775215.1 Planctomyces sp.
TCGCAGTAACTGATTGCGTGTTTGAAAGTTCGTAACGAATTCTTCAATGATTGCGGGACAAGTTTGGCTTTCTGGAACTCAGGCGTTTTGCTCGACCTCATTTTGTTTTTGTCTTTCGCGAGCCAGTCTTCTTTGGGGGCGTTGTCTTCCGTCCGATGATCTTAGCCGACGGCGGCTGGCGAATTGTCGTGCCACCGTGGACCTGTGCGGCAGATTGAAGTTGCTCGCTGACCCAGGCGTTCAGACTCATGCCAGAAATGGCGGCCGCGACGTTGACCTGACGATGCAACTCGGGGGAGATGCGAGTCACGAATTGACCGGAAAACGGCTTGTCCGGAGCCTCGCCCCGCGACTTGCAGAACACAAGGTAGTCATCAACGGATGCACGAAATGCTGTTTTCAGTTGCTTGACGCTGTCTCCTTGAAAGGTGATCACATCACGAGTGTTGATGATTTCCCCATGAAAAATCCCGGCATCGTCATCGAAATCAACTTTGCCAATGTAACCTCGATATTCCATCATGGCGTCACTCCCGCTTCTGTCAGGAACCGCCGCATCGACTTGACGGCACCTTTGTCGGTTTCTTTTTGCGGATGCGGCCGATGAAACACGGCTCGCACGCCGTTCATCGCAATCCGCACCCTCGATCCGACTCCCTCGCTGATTTCCGCTCCGGCTGCTTCGAGCATTGCTGCGATATCCCGCCAGAGGATGTTTGACCTGACGGGATCTTCAAACACGGCTTGCAGCGTTCGTCGGTGTTTTGGTCCCATGCGATTCTCACAGTATCACTTTGCGATACTACGATCAAGCGGCAAGTCTTGACCACAAATATCAGCGACCGGTTCACAATTGCGGCTGGTCTTAACCCCGCGAACAGCCTTGCCAATTGTGCCGACAACGTCGGCACAATCGAGTTTTCGTTGATCGCTCGGTTCAGTTGCGACGACCGATGCGTCGTTTCGGATCAACGCATCGACCGCAATTCGCTCTCGTGATCGCGCGGGGCAACCATCTTGCGTTTCGCCGTCTTGCCACGTTATCTGCAATGAAAAATTCGAAAAACCGATGCCCCGACCCCTCGTCGCGCGTGGCAGATACCTCCCCAGCACGATCTGCTGCGAGCCGAACGGCAGGTTCGGCAGCGTTTCGGGATACAACGCCGCCGTGCGCAAGCCGGTGAACTCAACCTTCACGTCGCGCAAGCCAGGCGACGCCAGTTCAATCAACAACTCGCGAGCCGCTTTCACCGGACCTTGTTCGCCGCTGAGTCGTCGAACCGAGCCGCCACCGATCGCGCCGAGTGCCTTCAAGACCGGCCACTCGAACGTGCTGCCGATCGCGACCGCGTGGAAGGCCGGTTGCGGGTTGAGGGTTGAGAGTTGGAGGTCAGATATCCGTTTCGTGAGCGAGTTTGCGAATTCCTCCGGCGTCTTCACGCCCGTCGTGACAATGCCGTCACCAAGATAGATGACATGCGTCGCTTGTTTTTCTGACTGCTGACTTCTGACCTCTGTTTTCCGATCGCCGACTCGACCGCCTTGCCCAAGTCCGTCCAGCCCAGCGAGCGGCGCTTCGACAAGAACTCGCGAGCCTTCGCGGCCGACTCACCATCCACGGAACGAATCGACTCAAACGCCCAATCGCAGTTCACATCGCATGCCGCGAGGTTGAACGCATCGCGCGGCGAGAGCGAAGACAACAGTGTCGCGAGGAACTCCGCTTGGGTGCGACGCTGCGACTCGTCCATTGATGCGGACTTGTCGGCGAGAATCAGCAGCGAGAGCGGATCGCCGTTGGGCAGCAGTTCGCGATCCCAATCGCCGCCGGCTCCCGGCCGCTTGCGGCTGAGGAATGGGCTTGCCATCATCCTCCGGCCTTGCACAGCAATCCGGAGACGACCGCTCATGAGCATGGATGACTTGGCCCCGACCGCTTCAACTTCATCGCCGATTGGGCCGCGATGGTGGCCCGTTCCGGCTGCGATCGGGTTGGGTGTTGTGTTACAGATCGCGGCGGCAATCGGCTTTTCCGAGAACTTGTCGTATCTCACATTCGCGTCGCTGTTCATCATTTGGCCCCTGTCGGCGTTCCTGCTGTTGTTGTGGTGGACGTTCTGGTCACGGCTGGCTTGGAGAACTCGGTTCGCGGGACTGTTGGCAGTCGTGGCGGCATTCGGCCTGTTCGTGGTGGTCTTTCGATTTGATGAATTCGACGGCGCGATGGCTCCCAAGTTTTCTTTCCGCTGGCGCCCGACCGCCGAAGCGCGCGCGAAAGAGTTCTTCCAGGAACGTCTGAAGAGTGGCGAATCTGCCGATCCTGCCGGCTTGTCCATCCGCGACGAGACTTCACTCGCGCCGACTCCGGAAGACAGCCCGGAATACCGGGGCCAAAACCGGGATGGAATCATCCTGGGCAAGCCACTGCGAATGGATTGGGATGCGAAGCCGCCGAAAAAACTTTGGCGGCATCCGATTGGATTGGGTTGGGGTTCATTCGCAGTCTTCGATCGGCAAGCCTGGACCATCGAGCAACGCGGAGCGGATGAATTGGTTGTGTGTTACGACGTCGAGACGGGTGATGAATTATGGTCGCATACCGACACGGTGCGTTTCGAGAGCGTGCAAGGTGGCGTCGGACCGCGAACGACGCCGACGATTCATGAGGGCAAAAGTTACTCAGTCGGCGGAACGGGGATTTTGAATTGCCTCGACGCCAAGACGGGACAACGTATTTGGAGTCGCAACATTCTCGACGATGCCGGTTCCGCCAACCTGTCGTGGGGGCAAGCGGGCTCACCGTTGATTGTCGAGGATTTGGTGATCGTCAGTCCGGGTTGCAATGACACGGCCAGCAAGGCCAAGAAGTCAGCGGTCATCGCGTATCGGCGCGACAACGGCGAAAAAGTTTGGACGATGGGAGATCGCATTGGCAGTTATGCGTCGCCGCAATTGGCGACGCTCGGCGGCCAGCGGCAAGTCCTGATCTTCGATGGACTTGGCCTGATGGCTCTTTCTCCGGAAGACGGAAACCTGCTTTGGCAGTTCGACTGGACGAATTCTCCGCAGGTCAATGCGGCTCAGCCTTTGATTGTGGATGAGCACACAGTGCTGATCGGAGCGGGTTACGCCGTGGGCGCGGCGTTGATCGATGTCACGAAGACCGAGAGTGGCTGGCTCGCAAAGGAGATTTGGACGTCCAAACAATTCAAATTGAAGTTCAATAGCGCGGTGCGTCACGGGGATTACGTCTACGGACTGGATGAAGGCTTGCTGACCTGCTTGAGCCTGAAAGATGGTCGGCGGCAGTGGAAGCAAGGCCGGTACGGCTACGGCCAAATGCTGCTCGCCAAGGACCGACTGTTGATCTTGTCCGAGGAAGGGGATGTCGTGCTGATCCCCGCATCGGCAGTAGCACCGCGCGAGTTGGCTCGCTTCCACGCCATCGACGGCAAGACATGGAATAATCCCGCACTGGCACGTGGTCGTTTGCTTGTCCGCAACAGCGAAGAGGCAGCCTGCTATGACCTGCGGTAGGCCGCCGTCATTCCCACAAGCCACGTAG
>JAYVSP010001028.1:0-3323 GCA_043775215.1 Planctomyces sp.
CTTGTGCGAAGATGCACTTGGCCGGTGAGATACAGGGCAATGAATGGTCCACCCGTCGAGGGAAGAGCAACAACGACCGGCTCAACCACATCCGCCACAACCGGCGGCTCGTTGATATTGGTCACAGTGACGACGATGGTCTGTTGAACGACATTGGTTCCGTCGCTGACGCTGACCCGAACTTCATAAACGTTGTCGTGATTCGCGTCGGTGGGATTCTCGAAATCGGGGGGCGACGTGAAGGATACCACTCCAGTCGTCGAGACAATTTGGAACAACGCCAGATCGGCTCCACTACTGAGGGAGTAGCTCAATGACTGATTCTCCGGGTCGTTGGCCGTGAAGGTGGTGACGGCGGTTGTGTTCTCGGCCACGTTGACGGAATTGTTGGACGTGATCGTCGGAGCCTCGTTGATATTGGTGACAGTCACCGTCAGGTTTTGCGTAACGAGATGGGTGCCGTCACTGACGCCGACTTGAAGTTGGTAGGAATTGTTGTGATCGAAGTCGGCAGGACTCTCGAATTCGGGCGGCGAAACAAAGCTCAACGCGCCGGTGAATGAGTTGATTGCGAACTTGGCTTGATCCGTCCCGCCCATGATGCCAAAGAGCACAACATGCCCATCGGGATCGGAAGCTGTGACGGTCAGCACCGCAGTCGTGTTTTCCAAGACGCTCGCCGTATTTGCGGAAGTGATCGACGGCGGTTCGTCCACGTTCGTCACGCTCACTTGGATGTCTTGCGTGACGACGTCTGTTCCGTCGCTGACCGCGACCGACACGAGATAGACGTTGTTGTGATCCGCGTCCTGCGGCGACTCAAAATTCGGAGCAACTTTGAACGACAACGCACCGGATGCCGAGTCGATGGCAAACAGTGACTCGTCTGCGCCGCCAGCCAACGAATAGGTCAACGTGCCGTTCTCTGGATCGGCCGCCGCGACGGTGAGCGCATCCGTCGTGTTCTCCGCGACGTTCACCGCATTCGCCGACGTAACCTTTGGAGCCTCGTTCGCGTCGATCACAGTGACGGCGATGGTCTGTTGGGCGATGTTGGTTCCATCGCTGACAGCAACTTGGACTTCGTAGGTATTGTCATGGTTTGCATTCGTGGGATTCTCAAAGTCTGGTGGAACAAGAAAGCTCAACGCGCCGGTGAACGAATTGATTGCGAACTTTGCTTGATCCGCGCCGCCAGTGATGCCAAAGACCAGCGGTTGACTCGACTCACTGGCGGCTGTGAGCGTCATCACGTCCATACGATTCTCTGGAGTGCCCACAGTTGCCGACGAAGTGAAGATCATAGGTCGGCCACTCAGATAACGAGCGATCGCGATGCCATTGTTCGTATGACCGACGACGACGATCTTGCCATCACTTTGCAGAGCTACGCTGTTAGCTGCATCGCCTGTTAATCCGAAATCTGTGGCGACTGTTCCATTGGAGCCAAACGTAAGGTCGAAGCTGCCATTTAGGGTGTATCGTGCAACCAAGAAATCTGGGCCTGGTGTCGCTGGTTGATACCCGGCAACGACAATCTTCCCGTCATTTTGAATCACCATACTTTTGGCAACCGAACCGTCAATTGAATTGACGATTCCTGACGATCCAAAATTTGCGTCGAGGCTTCCGTTGGAGTTGTATTGCTCCAAACCAAATTTGCTTTGTTGTCCACCACTTCCCGCCAGGAGAATCTTTCCGTTGCCTGGAAACGCAATGCTGATCCCTGCCAAATTGGTCGTCACCATTCCGGTGCCGCCGAAGCTGGCATCTAAACTGCCGTCTGAGCTGAAACGAACGACCTGTGACTCACCCGCTGCAACGATTTTCCCATCACTTTGGACGGCGACGCTGTCTGCCCCGAAATATGAGTTCGTCGTCACGAACCCGGTTGTATTAAAACTCGTGTCCAAAGTGCCGTTGGCGGTGTAGCGTGCCAACGCAATACCGCCGTGATCGTGCGCACTGTTTAGGTGAATGCCGGCAACGACAATTTTTCCGTCAGCCTGAACGGCGACGCTGTTGGCCACGGAATTGAAATCAACGGCCGTGATCACTGTCCCGGTGCCACCGAAGCCGGTGTCCAAACTTCCGTCCGAGGCGTAACGTGCAAGAGCGATAACACTGGCCGTGCCAACTTGGCGAGAACCAACCACGACGATCTTGCCATCCGTTTGGATCGCGACTCCGTGGATCGTGTCAGCTCCACCTAAATCCGTGGTCACTTTTCCCGTGCCGCCAAAACTGGCATCCAAACTGCCGTCGATGTTGAAGCGTGACACTGCGAAATCGAGATTTGTACCATTCAAGACAGACGCCGCGACGACAATCTTTCCATCGCTTTGGATAGCCGTCACGACTGGTCCGTTCTCCGCCGATCCAATGACTTGTCCTCCGACGCCGAAGCTCAGATCAATGTCGCCAGCCGAGAGCAAGCAACGATCTTCAAGAAATTCCGTAGCAGCCGACACCGGCCACGACGTTCGACGACTTGCAGACGAGCGGCTTGGACTCGACCGCCGCGTCAAACGTGATTGGATCAACGAGAACAACTTGGTCAGTCGCATGGCCTACCTCATCCGTGATTGCCGAGAAAAATTTCAGCGGTCATCCTGACCGCGCGCCGCAATGTCGCACAGAACTCTGAACGACGAAACATCAGCTTTCGGTCGGCGGATGGCTTCGGCAAAGATTGCCGAAGTGTCGTTGCGGTTCTTTGATCACCGCGAAAGAATTCGCGCAGGTTGTCGTTCGCAGGTTGCAAACTGCGACGGCCGAAGTGGTCAGTCGGACGGTTTGCTGTTCCTGTCTCGTGAACCGTCCGCCTGACCGGCCCATGAGACAGGAATTAGAAATGGCATTGAAACGTGTGTCACTGAGCGACCTTCGTCCGCAGTTGTTCGACCTTTTGTTCTGTTTCGACAAGATCATCGCCTCGAAAGCGGAATCAGACCGGGTGCGAAATGCCATCCGAACTTGTTCCGCAGACTGTCAGCGAGTTCGTGCGCAGCAGAAAGCAATAAGTTCGGAACGTGAACGGTTCTTAAAAGCTGACCTGATTGGCGACCTGCAACGCGGTGGCGGTGGGCTTGATGCCACAAAAGGCGGGGACGATTGGCTCCCGGTGATTTGGCATCTTGGCCAAGATCGAATGGACGTATTTGAGCGGTTCGTACCGCCGGAACTGCATGAATCTGCCGAGCCAACGATGCCAACGATATTCCCCATTGGGGATAAACATGCTTCGCTGAATCCAATCGAGAAGTTGGTCCTTGTGGCAGCCGTTTATGACGCAAGCGTTGAAGATGGTGCGTCGCGCTTCA
>JAYVSP010001029.1:0-16497 GCA_043775215.1 Planctomyces sp.
CAGATGAAACACGGATTGAACACGGATCAGGACAGGAGGCAGGGAATTGGAAAACAAGAAAAAGCGGCGGACGGGAATGTCAGACAACAGCTTTTGTTCTCGAATAAAAGCACGGACCAAGCCAGACGTTTGGAAGCGTGACGCACCCTCGTTTCGTGACCTCACTCGACTCTAATTGGCCTTGTTCGCTGTCCTGATCCGTGTTCAATCCGTGTTTCATCCGTGGCTTGAAAACTGGCCTCCCCGGAACACCGGAAGAGCCTCGATCTTTATCCGATCATCCGGCTAACGCTGCCAGTTCGGCAAAACAGCCGCCAAGCAGCTTGCCGAAACATCCCACCGGTGAACTTTACCCGATCGGACGAACCGTTCTTTCCGCTTCGTCTGGAGCAATCGGCACAATCGAACCGATAAAGGCGAGGTGAGTGCCTGCATTGTGCCGGCTGGCTTGTCGCATGGTTCGATTGCCATTGCTCGACGACCGGCACCGAATGCCGCAAGGGGGGTGAATGATGTTACTGCGCCGAACGCGGTTGGCTGCCGGTGTGTTCGCGGTGTGGATGGCCTCGGCGATCGCCGGGGCGCAGCCGCCTGCGGAAATTCCGCCGACGGCTGCATCCTATCCGTCGGACAATTCGTCGTACTTCATGGAAAACGGCGACTTCTTCCCCGAGGGGCCGGAGCTGGGGCCGCGGTTTCGCTTCCAGGCGGACTGGGTGTATTTCACTCGGCAAAATCGCTCGAAGAGCCTTCCCGTTTTTAGCGGTCCAGAGTCGGTCGATCAGCGAGACATCGACTTCAATTACCAGTCGGGTTATCGCCTGAATCTTGGATTCATGAACGACAACTATGAGTTAGAAGGTTCGTACTTTCGGCTGGACGGTTTGGATGGCTCGCAATCTGGCACATTGGCGAATGCTCTTGTGTTCGATGGACCGACAGGATTCGACGCCGCCAGTTTGGCTTCGCAAGCAAGCGTTGGATTCGATCCGAACTTTCTCACGTCGACAACGCTATTTTCGCCAATCAACACCGCCGCCAACCACACTTCCGCAACCGATACCGATAATGAAACCAATGAATTGGAATTCCTCGATCCCGGCGCGCGTTTTCAGATGCGGTACACGTCGAGCTTGCAGGACTTTGACATCAATTTGAAGGGTCGCCGTCAATCCGGGCGGTTGCTGCGATTTGGAGTCGGTTATCGCAACATCCAGTTCAACGAGTCCGGCTTGATGTCGCTGCGTGGGACGTTCAACACAGTCGATACCGATGGCGACGAGACCGCCGGCAACAACGATCCCAATGATGGCTTGTCGAACGCGGCGCTCACGGCCGTGCCGGGAGCGGGATTGACGCTTGCCAGCGGTGCTGGGGGCTTCTTCGAAAACACATCTCCGGTTGCGCCGGACCAATTGCTGTTCACGTCGTCCACACGCGCGTCGAACCAGTTGAACGGCGTGCAAGCGACTGTCGACGCGACGTTCCTCGAATCCGAATACTTCCTACTTGGCGGCTACGCCAAGGCGGGTGTCTATCACAACGCCGCGCATGGCTTGGTCAGCGAGCATTATCAAGATCTTCTCAACGGCAAATCGAAATACACCCGCAACTTCAGCGACTCACAGAACCGCGCCGCATTTGCCGGAAACCTGGGTGTCAACGGCACGATTTTTCTGCGTGAAAATCTGCGGCTGTTTGGAGGCTATGAGTTGATGTATCTGGCGGGAGTCGCCTTGGCTCCGGATCAGTCCGCGGGAATCCACACGAACCTCAACAGCACGGCGTCACTCAACCTGCAAACGCATGGCACGGCGTTCTTCCACGGCGGGCGCATCGGCATCGAAATTCTGTTCCCATGATCGTTATTGGGGTCCAGTCCTTTGCGTCCCTTTTGTCCTTTGGAAGGGACAAAAGTGATGCGCCCCAAAAATTGGAACGATCATTCAAACGCGAACAGTGTCGCGAAGACTTCGTTGATCGTTTCGATCGACGTCAATAGGTCGCCAGCGTCTGCGACGCTGTTACCGAATCGCGGCGCACCGATCTGACCTTGTCCGCCGAGTCCCGTGTCGTTGTCCGCCTCGCCGTCGATCGAATCGACTCCGAAGCCGCCGATCAGTAGATCGTTGCCGAGTCCGCCTTTCAGAGTGTCGTTGCCGAGACCGCCGATCAATGTGTCGGCTCCGGCTCCGCCCACGAAGCTGTCATTTCCCAACCCGCCGACCAGCGCATCGTCGCCGCTGCCACCGAGCAGTGTGTCGTTGCCGGCTCCGCCCGACAGCGTGACGTTGCCCGAGAACGCCGACGCATTCAACTTATTGGCCGAGGCTCCGCCGGTGAGCGACGCTTCCTCGAAGCTCGCGAGCTTGTCCGTGCCGACTCCGGACAAAGTGGTGTTCGTGAGCTTGAAGCTCACATTGCCGGACTCGACCAAGCGGTCGGTTCCAAGACCGCCGTTCAAGGAATCGCTCCCCGCGCCGCCGGTGATGAACTCATCGAAGTCCGAGCCGAAGATTGTGTCGTTCCCGCCGCCACCATTGAGCACGAAGCTGGTCAGATTCGGAAGCTGAATCGTGTGCAGACCGGTCAGCTTGATCGCATCGTCCCCCGCATCGCCATCGAATTCCATGCTGGTCAAGTTGTCGAAGGGGTTCACCGAGAGCGACACCATCGTAATGGCGTCTTTCCCCGCGCCGGCGTGGATCACAATCGTTTGAAGTTCCGGATACAGCAGCGGGTCCAATCCGGACAGGTTGAAGACATCGGCCGACGATCCACCGTTAAGCGTCAACGTTTCGATGTAAGCCGGTTGATAGCTGGAATACGGCACGCCGCCGACGGTCACGGTCAGCACGCCGTTCACCACGATGGCTCGCATTTTCGCACTGCCGGCCGCGGTGTAGGTCACGTCTTTCACGACCGAGGTGATCGTGAAAGTTTGCTCCGCACTGGTATCGGACCCGCCGTTGGCCGTTCCGCCGTTGTCATGCAGCTTGACTGTGATGGTCGCCGTGCCGCCGTAACCAATCAGCGGCGTGAATGTCAAAGTGCCGGTCGCAGAAATCTGTGGCAGCACGCTGAACAAGCCGGGATTGTCCGTCGTCACGATGAAATTGACCGTCTGGCCCGACTCGTTCGGCGGCCCGGCGCTGATGTTCGCCGCGAAGTTGGGAATGCTCGTCGCCCCGTCGTTCACGCCAATGATCAGATCGTCCCAAGCCGGCCCCTGCGTGAAAGTGGGAGCGTCGTTGACATCGATCACCGTGATCGTGAAGGTTCGCGCGGCGCTGGTATTGGCTCCGGAATTTGCCGTGCCGCCGTTGTCCATCAGAGTCACGCTAAATGTCGCCGTGCCGCTGGTGTTGGCGGTCGCTCGATAAGTCAGCGTGCCGGTTACTGGATCAATGCTGGGAGCCGTTGCGAACGTCAGGGTGCTTGTGCTCGCAGTTTGCGTAACGAGGAACGTCAGCGTTTGAGTCACTTCGTCGACAGGGCCGGCGCTCATGTTCGTCGCAAAACTCGCCACCGTCTGCGCTCCGGCATTCTCGATCACCGTGGCGGGATTGCCGGCCAGCAAGAAGCTCGGCGCATCATTGACCGCCGTGATCGTGATGGTGAAGGTCTGCGCCGCGCTGGTATCGACGCCTCCATTCGTTGTGCCGGCATTGTCGTGCAGCGTGACGCTGAACGTGGCGGTGCCGTTCGAGTTGGCCGTGGTTTGATAGGTCAGCGTGCCGGTCGTCGCGTTGATGCTCGGCGCGGTCGCGAACGACAGTCCGCCGGTGCTCGCGGTTTGAGCGACAATAAATGACAGCGTCTGGGTCGATTCGTTGGCCGAACCGGCACTGATACTTGTCGCGAAGCTAGCAACCGTTTGCAGTCCAGCATCTTCGAGCACCGTCGCCGGGTCGCCAACAAGCGTGAAGCTTGGCACATCGTTGATGGCCGTGACCGTGATGGTGAAGGTCTGCGCGGCGCTGGTGGCGACTGGTGTGCCGTTGTCGGAAAGCGTCACGCTGAACGTCGCGGTCCCATTGGAGTTCGCTGCCGCTTGATACGTCAGTACGCCGGTCGTACCGTCGATGCTGGGCGCAGTCGCAAAAGTGAGTCCCCCGGTGCTAGCCGTCTGAGACACGTTGAACGTCAATGTTTGACCGGACTCGTTGGCCGAGCCGGCACTGATGTTCGTCGCGAAACTGGAAACAGTTTGCAGACCGGAATCTTCGAGCACCGCCGCGGGATTGCCGATCAACAAGAAGCTGGGAGTGTCATTCGCCGACGAGACCGAGACGATGAATGACAGCGTGGCGCTCGTATCGACACCGTTGTTGGCCGTCCCTCCGTTATCAGACAGTGTCACGCTGAACGAGGCCGTGCCGAACGAGTTGGCGGCAGCTTGATAAGTTAATGTGCCGTTCAGCGGGTCAATACTGGGAGCCGTCAAGAAGGTCAGCCCATTGGTCGTGCCGAGCGGTGTGACCGTAAACGTCGTAATGGACTGACTGGACTCATTCGCCGGCCCGACGCTGATGCTCGTGGCGAAGTTCGCAACGGTTTGGAGTCCCGCGTCCTCACTGGTCGCTGGCGGATTAGCAGCGATCGTGAAGCTCGGTGCGTCGTTGACGGGGTTAACCGTGATCGTAAATGACTGCGTGGCACTGGATGCGACGGGAATTCCGTTATCCGTGAGCGTCACGTCGAAGGTTGCCGTCCCGTTAGATTCGGCTGTTGTCTGATACCTCAATGCACCAGTCGTTGCATTGATGCTCGGTGCGATCAGAAATATCAGCCCGCCGGTGCTGCTGGTCCGAACGACGCTGAAGGTCAGTGTCTGAGTTGACTCGTTGGCCGGGCCGGCGGACATGTTCGTCGCAAAGGCTGCCACGGTTTGTAGCCCCGCGTCCTCGTTCACCGTCGGCGGATTGCCAATTTGCGAGAAGCTGGGAGGGTCGTTGACTTGAGCAATCGTGATGAGAAACGTCTGCGGATCGCTGGTGTCCGCACCGCCATTGGCCGTGCCACCGTTGTCATGCAGTTTGACTGTAATGGTCGCCACACCGGCGGCATCGGGAGCGGGCGTGTATGTCAATGTGCCGGTGGAGTCGATCGTCGGCAGCACGCTAAACAGTGAATCGTTGTTGGTCGTGACGAGGAAGTCGACCACTTGAGCCGCTTCCGGCGGCGGCCCGGTGAGAATACTCATGGCCATGGCCCAATTAGCGACCGACTGGGCGCCGCTGTCCTCATTCACCGATTGATTCAGCCCTTTGGTGAACTGCGGCGTGTGGTTGATCGGCACTGAAATATTGAACGAGTCGGTCGCAGTATGTCCGCTGGGATCGGTCGCCGTGACGGTCACGTCAATCGAGCCGATGTCAGCATCAACCGGAATCCCACTAAAAGTTTGAGTTGCTGGATCGAACGTGAGCCATGCCGGCAATGTTCCGCCGTTGAACAGTGTCGCCGAGAGCGTCAGCGTGTCACCATCGCTGTCGTTGAATGTGTTTGCCGCCGAGAACGAGGTCGGTGTGTGAACTCCGATGACTTTATTCGAGATTGGATTAACCACCGTCAACGAGGCTTCGGTCGAAGTCGTGGCCGCGATGACGAAGACTTGGGAATCGCTGGTGTCTGATCCGCCACCATTATCTTTGAGCTTCAATGTGACGTTCGCGGTTCCATTGGCTCCGGCAGCCAACGTATAGGTCAGCGTTCCCTTGAGTGCATGCGGCTGTGTTTCGTCGATCGTCAATTTCGGCAAGACGGCGAAGAGCGCATCGTTGTCCGTGGTGATCGTAATCGTGAGTGTTTGCGCATACTCTTCGGGCGGTCCTTCATAGATCCCGGTCGCCCAGTCCACGACGGTCACGCTTTGAGTATTGCCCGAAACAGTCAAAACTTGATCCGGCCCTTTGACGAACACCGGCGTGTGATTCAAGGGCACGACGATCGAGAAAATATCAATGGCCGCTGCCAAATCGGGATCGGTGGCCGTGAGCTTCACGTCGATCGCGCCGATGTCGCCATCCATCGGCGTTCCGGTGAAGGTACCGGTGGCCGGTGTGAACGTCAGCCATGCCGGAAGCACTTTTCCATTAGCCTGAGTCGCCGAGAGCTTCAGCACATCGCCGTCCGTGTCGGCGAACACATTCGTCACCGACAGTGAGAACGCCGTATGAACTCCGGCCAATTGATTGACGAGCGGTTTGACCGTCGACAGCGTCGCTTCCGTGGCGATGATCGTGAACACATCCGTGCCGGTCGAGCCGGTGGAATCGGTCACGGTGACGATGACGTCGACCGAGCCGATGGTGCCGGTACTCGTGAAGGTGCCGGTTCCCGTGCCTAATCCGTAGGAGAACGAGAGCCACGCGGGCAATAATCCGCCATCCGCCAACCGCGCCGACAGCGTGATCGGATCCGTCCCGGCAGGAACATTGTCGATGTCCGTCGCGCTGACGTTCAGAACAAACCCCGTATTGACCGGGACATATTGATCGTCAATTGGGATCACGACTGGAGCCGCCAGCAAAGTGCGGTCTTCCAGACTTTCCAGGATCATTTGCCACGGAGTTCGCTGGCTCTTGCGGCGGTGAGTTCTCGGCGTCCAAAGTTTCATCGGTCGAACTCCTGACCGCTCGGCCCGTGGCGGTCATGCGTGTTGGGACAGAGTCGGACAATCCAAATCTAGGTCACGCTCCGGCAATTGCTGCCGGAACAATCGTGCGATTCGGAGAACTGACTCTTTCAGCAAGGAATCGTCAAATCCCTGTGATCAACACGATGGTCCGCGTGCCCGATGCGATCGCTATTCCGATCGAACCAGTCCACAACCGAAACACGCCGCACGGCTGGCATAGCCGGCATTAAAACTTGGCACGGGGACGGCACTCTTACCCGTCACCTAGTGTGCAAATGCGGTGAGCAAAGCGCCTGGCAAGCGTGCCGCCCTAGAGAAGACACGGTGTTGCTCCGATGTGCCGCAAACTTTGCCCCGCCGGAGTGACCGTTCTGTTCGCTTCATCTGGAGCAACCGGCATAACTGGACCGATAAGTTCGCGGTGAGTCTCCTCGCGTCGCGCGGAGGGCCGGGATTCGTCTTGGCTCCGGGTCGATTACGGCGAAATCGACTGGTCGCGCTGTGAGTTGTCAGGGGGAAAAACATGCTTCATCGCAAGACCGAACTGGGCGCGAGCTTTTTCAGCGTCTGGCTGTTTGCCGCTTTGGCAATGGCTCAGACGCCGGGTGACAGCCCGCTCATGGACTCGGATTATCCGACACCCAATTCTTCGTTTCTCAATGACAGTGATGAGGTCGAAGGGATCAATCTTGATTGGCAGTGGCGGTTTCAGGCCGACGCGCTCTACCTCACTCGCAACAATTCTTCGCGAGACATCCCGGTCATTTCCGGACCGGAAGCGTTTCGATTTCACGATCTGGACTTCGACTACAAGCCCGGCACACGTCTGACGCTGGGGATCATGAATGACGACTACGAATTGGATATTGTCGCCACTACGCTGAGCCATTGGAGTGATTCGCGCACAGGGATACTGACTCACGCAGTCGATTTCGATGGCCCCGTCGCATATGGAGCAGCGGCAGTCGACGCGAGAAACACGGTGGACCTCGGCGGGACTCCAAACTTCCTGACATCTAATACATTCTTCTCTCCGATCAACACCGCCGCCCTCACCGGTGCCGAATCGAATGAACTTGAATTCCTGAAAACCGGAGCCAAGTTCACGGAGAGTTACACCTCACGGTTTCAAGACTTCGAGTTCAACTACAAGAAACGACAGCAACCGGGACGCTTCGCTCGTTTTGGATTGGGCTATCGCAACACCCAGTTTGGCGAGAGTGGACGAGCAGCCTTGTCGGGCACCTTCGGCACGATCGACGCGGTGGGAACGGTTGATGAACCGAACGACGGTTTGGCCAACGGATCGTTGACGGGTGCGGGCTTGTCCTCATTCTTCACGACGCCAGCAACGGCCGCGACGAATACGACTCCGGCAACAATTGCGGCACCACCCGCCAACGGCTTTTCGACAACCACTGAGGATAGCCCCGACGAATTGCTGTTTACTACAAACGTGAACACAAGGAACCTGTTAAACGGCGTCCAAGTTACCTCCGATTTCGCGTTTCTGGAAATCGGCCCCTATGCGTTGGGCGGATACGCGAAGGCTGGCGTATTCCATAATGCGGCACGCGGAACTATCTCAGAACGCTACACTGATACGCAGAATGACGGTTCAATCTACACACGGCGACTCAGCGATTCTAAAAACACTGCGGCGTTCCTCGGACAAGCGGGTCTGGCCAGCCGCCTCTATCTCCGCCATAACATTCGACTCTTCTCTTCTTACGAAGTGATCTTCCTGTCGGGCCTTGCATTGGCTCCCGACCAAATGCGCGCTGTCAACACGACCGTGACCGGCGCAGCCGTGCTCGACCTAAAAACACAAGGTTCCGCATTCATTCACGGCGGACGTGTCGGCTTGGAAATCTTATTTCCGTGAGGTCAATGCGGCTGAAGCACTTCATTTTCTGCCTGCCATGCGGGTACCGCCGCCTGCGACCGTCGGCAGAGTTCGGACGCGAAATCGTCACCCAGGACATCCCGAGAACTCGCCGCGGCAAGCGAGAAATGGCAATCTAGCGCTGTCGGTTTAACTGACTCCTTCGAGCGCGAAAGTTGCTGCAATTGAGTCAAGTTTTCGCGGACCGGGGGAGGAAGGTAAAAAATGGTTCGGTAAAAGATGGGAAGAGGCGGAACGCGAATTCTGACCTTCGTTGGCTTCATTTGTTACCCAACCATTTTTTACCTTCATCGTATTTTAGTGTGATTCGCCCAGCCTGATCGGTGAGCTTCCGAAAGTCGTTGCAGTCAAGTTATCGGGAACAGGATTTGGGAACACTCATCGTCGGCGATTCATCCGTGTCACCCAAGTTCTCAGTGTCCCAATCTCAATCGCCGCGCCACTCGGACGATCTCCTCGACCGCCGTGTCAATGTCCGCCTCTGTTGTGAAACGGCTGAGCCCGAACCGGAGGCTTGCGCGGCTGAGCACATCTGAAGCACCCATCGCTCGCAAGACATGACTCGGCTCGGGTTCGGCCGTTGAGCAGGCGGAGCCGGAGCTGACGGCAATCCCTTTCAAGCTGGTCATCAATGCTTCGCCGTCGACGCCATCAATGCTGATGTTGAGATTGTTCGGCAACCGATCCGTCGGATGCCCGTTGAGCGTCAAGCCGCTGAGCTCCGATTGCAGACGCTCCCAAAGATGGTCGCGCAATGACGTCGTGCGGGCCGCGACGTCGTGCATGTCGGCTGCCAATTCACATGCGGCACCGAACCCGACAATCAACGGCACCGGCAAGGTTCCGCTACGGAGATGCTGCTCATGTCCGCCGCCGTCAAAGAGCGGTTCGATCGGAATGCGACGCTCGCCGCGACGAACGACCAACGCACCGACCCCTTTCGGACCGTGCAGCTTATGAGCCGACACGCTCAGCAGATCGACGGGCAGTTGCTCCAAGTCGATCGGCAATTTGCCGAGTGCTTGCACCGCGTCGCAATGCAGCGGCACCGAATGCTGACGGCAAATGCGGCCGATCTCGGTCAGTGGGTTGATCGTGCCGACCTCGTTGTTCGCCAGCATGACCGAAACCAAAACCGTTTCCGGCTTGATCGCGTCGGCAATCGCTTGCGGATCGACTTGTCCAAAGTGATCGACCGGCAAGACCGTCACGTCGACGCCGCTTCGTTGCAAACGCTTCGCGACATCCAGCACGGAGGGGTGCTCGGCGGCATCTGTGATGAAGTGTGGAGCCGCTTGTCGCCGCGCCGCAGAGATGACTCCCTTGATCGCCAAGTTGTTCGCTTCCGTCGCGCCGCTAGTGAAGATGATCCACTCTGCCGGGCAATTCAGCCGCAGCGCGATCTGTTCACGAGCTTTCTCGACCACCTCAGCCGCATGCCAGCCAAATGCATGATTGACGCTCGCCGCATTGCCGTACTCGTCTGAGAAGTACGGCAGCATGGCTTGCAGGACTTCAGGAGCAACGCGCGTCGTGGCGTGGTTGTCGAGATAGATCATGTGGGAATCTCTAAAATCTGATACGCCTGCCAAAAGCCGACGGAGCGCGGGCTTCAGCCCACGTTTCTCAGAAAATAATGCTTCCGCATGGGCAAATAACAGCGCATCTGCGATCAGAGATCACTCGAACGCGAACAGCTTCTTGAACGCTTCGTTGACGACCTCCGCGACTAACTCGTCGCCTTCATCGGCCACACGGTCTCCGCCGCGCGACGACCCGCCTTGACCACCGACGGCCGTATCTCGTCCGTCTCCACCGTCGATGTCGTCATCGTCGAAGCCGCCGATCAGCAGATCATTGCCTGCGTCACCCGTGAGAGCATCTTTGCCAAAGCCGCCCAGCAGGGTGTCATTGCCGCCCGCGCCCACGAGTTCATCGTCGCCGTCTCGGCCAGAAATTGCATCGTTTCGAGAACCACCGATCAGCGTGTCATCTCCTGCTCCACCGATCAGAGTGACTGCGCCGCGCGTGAAATCGTTCGCATCGAACTTGTTGCCACCGTCTCCACTGGTGAGTGACGCGTTTTCAATCGTCACCAATCGGTCAATTTCCAGGGCATTCATCATTGAGTCGCGCACGACAAGAGCCGTATCGGTCAGGTCGAGGTCGACGTCCGCGGTTTCAACCAGCATGTCAGTCCCCGCACCACCAATCAACGTGTCATCGTTCTCACCGCCGGAGAGCGTGTCGTTACCCGATCCGCCATCAATCGAATCCTGCGCGAATGAGCCGACGATCCGGTCATTCCCCGCTCCGCCTTTGATTGTCACGGTCGTCAGGTTCGGGAACAGATCCTCGGTCATTCCACTCAGCACGATTTCGTCGTTCTTCGAACCGCAGTTGAAAGTCAACGACTCAATCGCATCAGAGGGATAGCTGACGAACGGAATCCCATTCGCCTGAACGGTCAATACGCCGTTGACGACGAAGGCACGCAGTTTCGCGCCGGCGACGGAGTTGTAAACAGGATTGAGCAATCCCGAAGCGGTAATGGAAAAAGTCTTGACGGTGCTCGTGGTCATGTTGCCGGTGTCTTGCAGCACCACGGAAACCGTGGCCACATCGGTCGTGTCCGCAGGCAGCGTTTTCGGTGTGAAGGACAACGTTCCCATCGAATTGATCGCGGGCATAACGGCAAAAAGTGCGTTGTTATCTGTCGTAATCACAAACATGAGCCCTTGCCCGGATGCGTCCGGTCCCGCTTGGATGTTCGTCGCAAAGTTCAGCACCATGTTTTCCGTGTCTGCCAAGACGACTTGATTTGCATTGGCGGTGAGTGAGAAAGTGGGAACATCGACGACTGGCGTGATCGTGATTGGGACTATCTTTTCAGCAACAACATCAATGCCGTTATTGAGATCAATAGTTAGCGAATCCATGCCGTTGAAATTTGCGGCGGGTGTGTAGGTCAGAGCGGATGGACTGGCAAACGCGGTATTCGCTGCCGCGACAGTCAGAGCACCAATGGTGACGGACGCTGTGCCATTTCCGCTGACGGTCAGTCCCGAAGTGACGTTCGTGCTCAGTGTGAGCACACCATGTTCCACCTTCAACGTGATGGCCACGGGAGCCGAAGTCGACGTGAACGAGATCCCGCTGATCACGATCGCTTTGTCTTCCAAAGTCGTCACCGAGACAGGCGCTGCGACGGTAGCGACCAACAGCATGCGACTTTCCAGCCGCTCTAGAATCATCAGACACGGCGTCCGTCGAGCATCGAGTCTACGTTGTCTGTTCGCCCAGGATTTCATCGAAGCAACCCCTTGTGGTATTTTTGGTCCTGGGTCTCATGTTCCGGCAATTGCTGCTGGAGCCGGGACATGCGACTCGGAGACTGACAGCAAAGAATCGTCAACTCCACTCGGTGAACACGATGGTCCATCTGCTGTCTGATCGCTTCCGAGCGCCATTGCCGCCGGCTACCCTCTCACGCGAAGTATTCCGCACACTCCGAATTTCAGGGATTCCTTTCGATGAGCCAACTCATTCAAGTCGCCATTCACGGCGCGGCCGGTCGCATGGGACAACGCTTAGTTGCCTGCACACACAATGACACTGAACTGCAATTGGCCGGGGCGCTCGATTCGCCCAAGTGCCCGCGGCTCGGCGACGATGCCGGCGAAGTGGCTGGCTGCGGCAAGACGGGTATCAAGATCGCGGCTGAGATTTCGTCGCCGGTTGATGTGGTGATCGACTTCTCCGTTCCTGAAGCGACCGAACTGTTGATCCCCAAATGCGTGGCCCAGAAGATTCCGTTGGTTGTGGCGACGACCGGCCTCAGTGAGGCTCAGCGAGCGGCCGTGATCGCCGCCTCCGCCCACATTCCGATCGTGTGGTCACCGAGCATGAGCGTTGCGGTCAACTTGATGATGAAACTGGTGCGCGAGGCGGCTCGCGTGCTGAAGGGAAATCCCGATGGTGTGGATGTGGAAGTGATCGAGCGGCATCACCGCTTCAAAGAAGATGCTCCCAGCGGGACGGCGTTACGATTCGGGCAGATCGTCGCCGAGGAAATGGGCCAGACGAGTCACGTCCACGGACGCAGTGGCCGGCCCGGACTACGGCCTCGCGACGAGATCGGCTATCACGCGCTGCGAACGGGCGACAACGTCGGCGAGCACACGATTGTTTTCGGCCTGATGGGCGAAACGATCGACCTGACCGTCCGCAGCCACACGCGGGATAGCTATGCCTACGGAGCACTCGCCGCCGCGAAGTTCGTCGCGAGGCAGAAACCCGGCTTGTACTCCATGGTCGATGTGCTTGGGCTATAGTGCCTCGTCAGGTCTTGATTCAGGGGTTCGTGCGAGTGAGCGGCAAGGCGCTAGCCGGCGCTCACAACCCCTGTATCTAGACCTGACAGGGCACTAGAGACAAGTTTGATGCGCCCGCCAAAGGTCCGTTTGACGTGGGGCAGGTTTTCAACCTGCCTGCGTTAGCTTTGGCTCATGGGCGAACGGCTCGGACTGCTGATTATCCGCGTGATCGGCAAACTTTGCCTATGCCGCAAAATCGGCAAAGTCTTCCCGGTTTCACAGCCGATACACCGAAGAGGCACTCTGTCCGACCAGGAGTTCGACATGTCTCGTATCGAGCCGGAGCAAAGCTGCTCCTTGGAATCTTCATCTGCGGAATCCGGTTGTGTGGCGGTCGAGGACATGGTGGAGGTGAGTCAAGTGTGCGAATCTCAGAATTCGCCGCCCACGACTTCTTCACTTCCGACGCTCTCACCGTCCGATTCTGAAATTCGCAAATCTGACCCTGTCGTGCTCAAACCCGCGAAATCGCATTCCTTACGACGCGCCGCTTCATCGGGCGGAAAGGCCGGAGTCGGTGCGACTACGTCCGAACGCCTGATGACCCTGCTGCGTTCGCGTCAAGTACGAGTGCTGCTGTCTTGCTGCTGCTTGCTGATGATCGGTGGTTTGGTGATGCTCAATCTGCAAAAGAGTCCGCGAGCCGCACCGACCCGAGCGGAACTCGCCGACTTAGAATTGACAGAGTTCACGGAAGAGCCGGGCTCTGTGTCCGCCGCGGTGAAGGAATCCAATTCGATCTCGCGTCCGGCGGATGCCTCGTTCCGAAACTCTGGCCTGCAAACGGCCGATGCACAAACTTGGCCCAGCAACCCGCAATTGCCATCGGTCGGGTCTGGCCGCAATCGCGATTCCCAATTGATCTCCGCGGGTTATGTACAGCCTCGCACCGATGCCGACCCGCGCGGCGCTTGGCTGACAGGACGGATCGAATCGAACTGAAAATCAACGCCGACTGAGGAGCCGAACATGTACTCAGAGTACTGGAACCTGGACCGCGAGCCGTTTGAGAACATGCTCGATCCCGCATTCTTCTATCCCAGCCAGACGCATCGCGCGGCACTATTGAAGCTCCGTTATCTTCTGGAAAACGGCAAAGGGGCCGGAGCACTGGTCGGTCCGACCGGATCGGGTAAAACGTTCGTTGTGAATTGCCTGGCCAATGAACTCGGTCCGGATTTCGGCCCATGGGTGCATCTGCTGTTTCCGCAGATGTCGGCGGATGACCTGTTGAATTTTCTGGCGCTTGAACTCGGTGGCGAATCGTCGGTCAATAGGTTGAGCACTCTCGCCGGACAGGCAGACGGGCAAGAGTACACATCCTCCTTCCGGTCGCGCGGCGCTGCGCTGCGCGTGATTGAGAAAGCGCTGGTCGAGCACACGCAGCACGGCCGTCATCCGGTGATTGTCATCGACGACGCGCACCTCATTGACAATTCGGAAACGCTGCAAGCACTGGAATTGTTGCTGAACTTCCACCGTGCGCCGCAGTGTGTCTTCTCGCTGATCTTGCTGGGCGACCGATTGTTGTTGCCACGACTAAGTCGCTTGCCACGATTCGATGAGCGTCTCGCCGTCCGCTCGATGCTGCAACCTCTCGTGCCAGAAGAGGTCGCGCAGTACATCCAATTCCGGCTGGAAGTCTCCGGTGCTCGTGAGTTGATGTTTGACGCCGACGCGCTCGAAGGAATTGCGCAACTCTCCGGCGGAACGCCGCGCCGCATCAATCGGTTGGCCGATTTGTCGCTGTTAGTGGGCTATGCCGACAGTCGCACATCGGTGTCAGCAGACGACGTCTTTGCCGCGTCGGAAGAACTGACCGCTGTCGGCGTCGAATGACACTCTTCAGCGTTCGCCCGCGTCCTGACCGAGCAACTCGTGGACTTTCGGATGCACGACTTGTCCGTCAGCAGTGACGAGTGTTCCCTGCACGATCTCATCGTCGCGGTTGATCGCCCACCGTCCGTCCTTGACGAGCGACAATAAAAACGCCGTTGCGTTGCGTGAGAACATCTGACTGGCATGAAACGACACCGTGGCTGGCAAGTTGACGCAACCGATCACTGAAACGCCGTTCTCGACCACTGTCTCGTTCGGCTTGGTCAACTCGCAATTGCCACCTTGTTCGGCGGCCAAGTCGATGACGATCGAACCGGACGACATCGACCGCACAGCCTCGGCGGAAATCAGCAGGGGAGCCTTCTTTCCTGGCACGGCAGCGGTCGTGATGATCACGTCGCTTTCGGCAATCGTCGGGGCCAGAGCGGCTTGCTGGCGTCGATAAAAATCGGCGTCCATCCCTTTCGCATAGCCGCCTGCTCCGGCGGCGTCTTCCACGCCCATGTCGATGAATTTCGCTCCTAAGCTGAAGACATTCTCTTTCGCCGCCGAGCGGACGTCGGTCGCTTTGACGACCGCTCCCAAACGCCGAGCGGTCGCGATTGCCTGCAACCCGGCCACTCCCGCTCCGATCACAAAGACCTTCGCAGCCGTGATTGTTCCGGCCGCCGTCATCATCATCGGGTAGAGCTTCGGCACCAGATTGGCCGCCAGAATCACTGCCTTGTATCCGGCAATCGACGCTTGGGATGACAGCACGTCCATGCTCTGAGCTCGCGTGATCCGCGGCAGCATCTCCAGCGAAAAAGTCAGCACACCCCGCTCGGCCAACGCGCGAGCCACGTCCGGTCGTCCCAACGGATCGCACAGGCCGATGATCGCCTGGCCCTTTCGGAACGCTGCGATGTCGGCCTGTCCCGCGACGGCATTTGCGCCGGCCGCGCGAACTTGGACCAAGACGTCTGCACGCGCCAGAACCGCCGCACGATCGGCCAGAATCTCAGCACCTTGAGTGACATACTCGGCGTCAGAAAACCCCGCCGCCGCGCCCGAACCCGCTTCCACAACGACGTTCAACTTTACTTTCTTCAGCGCGGCGACCGACGCCGGGATCAACGCAACCCGCCGCTCGCCCGGATACGACTCGCGCATTACACCGATCACCAGTGGCGGAGATTCCGACGGCTGAGTGGCCGGAAGCAGATCGGTGTCAGCCGAACCAGAAACGTCATCCCGCGTCATGACTCCACCATCGACAGAGACCGGTGATTGATACCCAACAGTGGTCAGGCACTTCGGATTGTGGCGGGAAGTTATCGGCTGACGTGGTTTCCGGCCAGCAACGACAAGAATGTCGTTGAGCCCGGTCCGAGGCGCAACATTTTATGGAGGAGGCGCGGTTGCACCAATAAATAGCGCGGCGAAGCCGCAAAAGTGTGGCACGCTGCTCCGCGGCGTGAATTGCGACGCGGAGAGCCTGTGAAGGAATTGAGCCGCGACCGTCAGGGAGCGTTAGCTCAATGGCACTTACTTTAGGTGGAGTTCATTGAGCGGCACGGCGCTAGCCGGCGCTAGCCGCCGGTGAAATGCGGGATTTCGTTCTGACCTCACCGGCGGCTAGCGCCGTGCCGCTCAGTAAAGTAAGTGCCATTGACCGTCAGGGAGCGGTCATAAGTCCTTGTCCGTCACACTCCCTGACGGTCGCGGCTCGAAAGATTCACAGGCTCGGAGCG
>JAYVSP010001030.1:0-2528 GCA_043775215.1 Planctomyces sp.
TGGGCTATCGAGTTTTTGCCCGTTGGGCCAGGTCAACAGCGCAACTTCAAAACTGGCGCTTCGGGTTAGTGTAGGCTGCCAGGATTTGTGGGCACACCCAGGTTTGTGGAGCTACGCCTTGCGGATTTTCTCGCGGCCGGTCTTCACGTTCTTCGTGGCGTTGCGGGTGTCGAGCACCATCTTGGCGTGCTTGACGATGAAGTCGCAGTCGTAGGCCGAGTGATCGGTGGCGATCAGGACGCAGTCTTGAGCGGCGAGGTATTCCGGCGTCAGCGGCGAACTGTTCATGTCGGGGACGTCGTGATGCCGCATCTTGGGGAGCGACGGGACGTGCGGATCGTTGTAGGTCACAACCGCGCCGCGAGCCAGCAGCAACTCCATCAGCACGAATGACGGACTTTCGCGCGGGTCATCGATATCCTTTTTGTACGCCATTCCGAGCAGCGCGATCTTGCTGCCGCGCAATGCTTTGCCTTGATCGTTGAGGAATTCCATGAGCCGGCTGATGACATATTCCGGCATTTTGGTGTTGATCTCGCCCGCTAGTTCGATGAACCGCGTCGTCATGCCGTGCTTGCGAGCCAGCCAAGTCAGATAGAACGGGTCGATCGGGATGCAGTGACCGCCCAAACCCGGTCCGGGATAGAACGCTTGGAAGCCGAACGGCTTTGTCTTCGCCGCGTCGATGACTTCCCAAACGTCGATCCCCATTTTATCGAACAGCACCTTCAGTTCGTTGACCAGCGCGATGTTCACGCAGCGGTAGGTGTTCTCCAAAATCTTGCAGGCTTCGGCGATCTCGGCGCTGCTCACCGGAATGACCTTCACGATCGCGTGGCTATAAAGTTGTTCGGCCAATTGGCCGCTGACGGGGTCCAGTCCGCCGACGACTTTCGGAATTCGCTGAGCCGAGAAGTCCGGGTTGCCTGGATCTTCGCGTTCCGGACTGAAGGCCAGGAAATAATCCTGCCCGGACTGCAAGCCGGTCTGGCTGAGAATCGGCAGCACGACGTCGCGCGTGGTGGTCGGATACGTTGTGCTTTCGAGCACGACCAATTGCCCCGGCCGCAGCGCATCGCGGATCTTTTCCGACGTGCCTTCAATGTACGACATATCGGGGTCACGGCTCTCGTTGAGCGGCGTGGGGACGCAGATCAGGATGCAGTCCGCTTCCTTCAGGCGGCTCATGTCGGATGTCGGCGTGAACTGTTTCGACGTCAGCCACTGAGCGATCATTTCGGGCGGGATGTGCTTGATGTAGCTCTTGCCTTGCAACAGCGTCTCGACCTTTTTGTGGTCGATATCAAAGCCAATCGTCTTGAAGCCAGCCTTGATAAAAGCATTCAGCAACGGCAGACCGACGTAGCCCAAACCGATCACACCGACAACCGCGCTCTTGTCGCGAATTTTTTGTTCGAGTGCGTTGCGCATCTCTCACCATTCCCTGTTGTTGGAAAAAAGAACCTCCGTTCGACGCCCCGTTCGCCGAGGAAACTCGCCGAAGTCTCACATTCGCGGCGGACTGTAGCAGTGGCAAAAAACCGCTGCAATCACAGGTTTTTTGGGGAATTGATCGAAGAGGAATGAACCGGTCACGCGCGCCGACTCGCGGTTTAGGCGGAGGCCGCGTAAGTTGCATCGGTGTTTCGGCGAGTGCCGGACGTCAGTCCTCCGAGGATGATGCGTCCTTTGCCGCGGCATCCTATGCCGACTGTCGCAAGCGTTCCGAAATACGGAATCGCCATCAGAACTGTCCGGCTAACGATTCGGCCGGTTGTTTGAACATCGTGTTTTTTAATGGATTACGTTGAATGACGACGGCAACGGCAAGATCGTCGTCGCGGGCTCTTCCTATAACGGCAGCAGCTACGATTTTGCGTTGGCACGGTACAACTCGGACGGCACTTTGGACATGACATTCGACACGGATGGCAAGCTGACCACGGCCTTCGGCAGCAGTATCGGCGCAGCTTCTAAAGCGACTGAGCGTTTTGCAGGGCGTAGACATGAACACATTGCCCGTAGCCAGTACGATCACGGAGATTCTGCGGCGCCATCAGTTGCTGGACGCGGCGGAGTCGGCCAAGCGTCAGCCGTTCCTTCGTTTCGAGCGTCCCTGGCCCAACGATCTGTGGCAGATGGATTTCAAAGGTCACTTCGCCGTGACGCGCGGCGGACGTTGTCATCCGCTGACGGTGTTGGACGATCATTCGCGGTTCGTGGTGGCATTGCGTGCCTGTCAGAACGAGCAAGGCGTGACCGTGCGGGGAGCACTGACCGACGTCTTTCGGCGGTACGTCCTGCCGAATCAAATGCTTTGCGACAATGGGCCGCCCTGGGGCGACAGCGGTCTGTCGTCGCACACCGGCTTGGGCGTGTGGCTGCTGCGGCTGGGGATCGCGGTCACTCACGGTCGGCCGTACCACCCACAAACGCAGGGCAAGGACGAGCGGTTTCATCGCACGCTGAAGGCGGAATTGCTGTGCCGGATGTCGGCGGTCGATGTGCTGGCGTGCCAACCCCACTTC
>JAYVSP010001031.1:0-2824 GCA_043775215.1 Planctomyces sp.
CGCGCCCGCCGACTCGGCAATTGGCACGTTCGGATCGGGAGCATGCAAGTAGTACACCTCGATGCGATCTGTTTGCAGCCTCAGCAGGCTTTTGTCGCATTCACGTCGGAGCGTCTCCGGCCGTCCGCAACGTGCCTGCTTGCTCGCTTCCCAATGAATGCCCCCTTTGGATGCCAGTACGATTTTGTTGCGGTCGCTCCGCAGCACGCGAGCAATCATCCGCTCGCTTTCCCCCTCGAAGCCGTAGCAATACGCCGTGTCGAAAAAGTTGATGCCTGCATCAAACGCCGCTTTGATTGTGGCCAGGCTGTCGGCCTCATTGACGTCGATGCTGGTGATTCCCGTAATCGGCCAACAGCCCATGCCGAGCGGAGTGACGCGAATTTGTGTTTGGCCGAGTGAGCGAAGCGACATGTGGCATGCCTTCCATCAGATCTCGCAGAGATATAGCCAGTCTCGCCAGAGATTGGGTGCAACTCTTGACGACATCCCAAGCTCTGGCGAGCTTGGCTACGAAGTCGCTCGACGTTTACGTGGCTGGTGAATATTCGGGCAGAGGCCGACGGTTGAAAGTCAGCGTTGTTCCTTCTTGGAGTTGCTGAATTTCGTCAGCGACGGCTTCGACGGCAATTTTGTTCGCGTGAATGGCCATTTCGAGCGACAAGGTCTGAGATGCACCGGGTGCCAGCGACGTGACTCGGCCGTGTGAGCGTTCAAAACTGCGGAGGTTCGGGAAGTTCGTGCCCGCTTCCAGACCGGTGACATAGCCGTCCGCATCGGCGGCCGTGTTCTTCCACAGGGTGAAGCAGGGGAGTTCCGCCAGCGAAAATCGCACGCTCAGACCGAGATTGCCGGCCGCGTTTTGAAGCATCGCGAGGCTCTGCCGCTGTGTGTCGCCCAGCAATCGGAAGTAATACGCTTGCTCACCATAGTTGATGTCGGGTGCTTTATACGTGTCGTATTCATCAACTCCTTCGGCAGCACGAGCATCGCGCGGACACATCTCGCGCACAGGAGCCAGAAATCGCGCACCGGGATCGAGAAACGGTCGGCCGATGTTCGTGTGATACAACATTTGAAACTCGGCCGGTTTCGCGGAAAGATTCGTGATCTCGTCGATGATCGTGAAGCGGTTCGAGCCGACAGTCGTCTGCAAAGTTGAGGTCAATCGCAGACACGGGCCAAACATCGAGCACTCGTCAACGACGCCCATCAGAGAAATCGTCCCTCGGTCGGAATCGACGTTCAACTCCACGCGGTGAGCCGGCAAGTTGGCGATCTTGCCATGCAGAGTCAGCTCACCCTGAATCGGGTTGTCCGCGAAATCCACATCCCAACCGGGAGGCCCATTGAACGCCAATCCGCAACGGCAGAGCAATTCATTGAATCCCGACAGCCAGCCAAGCCCGCCGCGCTCGTCTAAATTGACGAATGCCGGATGCACTGGCAGCTTGACGGGGGAATCCCAGCCGATCGGAATGCCTTGAAAGCTGCCGCGCCAAAGTCCCATGCCGCGAGTCGGCAGTACCTCTATTTTCAAGGCACCGTTGTCGATCTCGACGACGTCGACTCCGTCGGACAGCCCGCCTCGCAATCGCCGCTGTCGCACGGCCCAATTGTTCGCCCCGTGCTCCGGCAAGGCCGTTCCGGAAAGCTCGAAGTGATCGTGATAAATCTGGTGAGCCACGTCGGTCAGCACGCGATGTTCGGCAGGCATGTGAAGCTCCTGGGAATGCTCAGTTGTGGCCAAAGGTGTCGGGGAAAGCGCCGGTAAAAGCCGGATGAGAGTAGCGGATGAAAGTTCTGTACGAACCAAGGAATAGCGAACCAGTTCGGCTTCGAGTCATGCGCCGGTTTCCGCGAGGAAACGGGTGAAGCGATGACAGAAGAAAGTCTAGGCCAGCCCACCCAGGAGGGTACCCGGCTCCGAAATCATCACTTTGCGCGTGCCGACCCTGTCCTGACAGGGGGGAGGTTACATGAAGATGTGCGTAAAACGCGAGTTCCTCTTCGACGCCACGGAGTCACAGACCCTGCGCATGGACCCAAGCTCTCATTGCGGAAACCGGGAGACCTCGGTGGTTCCCTGCGGCGAAGTTTCTTCGCGGGGACGGTTGGAGAAGGCCACAAGCCGTACTGCCGACATGCACGTCACCGAGGAGTCGGACGGTCTCATAGTACCTGCGAAGCGCGCGAACAAAACCGGAACTCCGGCGGCGGAGGGAAGGGGATCGACCAAGGGGAACGTTCTTCCGATAGCCACGCGCCGGAAACTGTGCCGGGTTCCGCCTGGCGTCTGTCGGGAGCACGTACGGCAAGTGAGTCGCGCTGCGACTGACCGTATGCGGTAGTTCCGCACGTACGGATCTGTGTGGGGGTCCGAAAGGACCATCCCTACCGCAACTCCATATTATACGCCAATTAAATGGACCTGTCCGGACAGGTGACCTGTCCCCTTCCATTGCTTGCCTAGTCCCATTTGTTTGCCTAAATTTCACTCCGGCCTGTGTTCGGCTGAAACATCTGAATGGCGCGGGCATCCATTGGGTTGGTAGACCGCGAGAGTGAACATCCATCATCAGCAGAATTACTGATGTACGGAATATGTGTTCTTGTTGACGCTTGACACGATGGTTTTCACGGATACCTTCCTCGCCCATCTCTGAGCCAACGATTTTTCATCAGGCTTATTCGTCACGATCTTAGACGGTTTCGTACATCCGGTTGCCTCTTGCACGCGAAGCGGCGAAGCAGTCGCAGTGCATCAACAATAAAGATGCCGGGTACTTCAACTGTCACCCCGGCGGTGTTTGCTTTTTGATGG
>JAYVSP010001032.1:0-7401 GCA_043775215.1 Planctomyces sp.
GAATGCCACAATCCAGATTGGCTGAATAGCACTCACCGGTTATCGGTAGCGACAGCAAGTCGCGCGAGTCTGGGCCGGCAAGCACGTCGAGCGCCGCGGCCATGTCGGCGACGGTGCGCGTGATCGGGCCGATGTGCCGCAGCATCGCTCCGCCGCTGCCGGGCCAGTTGGGAATTCGGCCGAAGCTGGCTTTGAATCCGAACACTCCGCTGAACGAGGCCGGAATGCGCAGCGAGCCGCCGCCGTCGGTGCCCAGTCCGATTGGTCCCAGTCCGGCCGCGACAGCCGCGGACGCTCCGCCGCTGGAACCGCCTGGCGTCAGTGCGGTGTTCCACGGATTGCGTGTGATTCCAAATACGCGATTGTCGGTCACCCCTTTCCAGCCATATTCCGGCGAGTTGGTACGGCCGACAAGAATCATGCCCGCCTTGCGCAGCCGCTCGACCGCCGGGCAATCTTCGGAAGTGACGTTCGTGGCCATCAGCTTCGAGCCAAACGTTGTCCGAGAGCCGGCGACAAACAAATTGTCCTTCACGTGCAGCGGAACTCCGTGCAACGGCCCCACCGGCTGACCACGCATCAATGCGTCTTCGGCCTTGGCCGCCGAGCATAACGCTTCTTCGCCTTGCAGCGTGACGAAGGCATTCAGGGCCGGATTGTGCCGCTCAATTCGCGCGAGCACCGCTTTCACGACCTCGACCGGCGACACCTTCCGTGCTCGAATCAGCGCCGCCAATTCCACGGCTGAGAGAAACTCAAGTTCGATATGTGGCATCAAGGAAACCTCTGAGAAAGAGATCGCGTAGACGACTCTCGACAGATTCCGAAGTCCTTAAGATCTCGGAAGTATCGGCCTCTTGAGTCGATGACCGCCAATTTCAAAAACTCAAACCCCCGATCCCTTGTCCGTCACATCGTCTACTGCTCGAGACTCAACGATTGAAAGAAATTGCGGACCGCACGCGATACTTCCGGCCGCGAAGTTTCCATCACGTCATTGTGATCGGCCTCCGGCAGTTCGACGAAACGCTTCACCTGGCCACTTGCTGACGATTCCGGTGCAGCGGCGAACAGTCGTTGGCCAAGCGAGAACGGAACGATCGTATCGCGACTGCCGTGAAATTGTAGAATGGGGCAAGTGACATCGCGAATCCGTTGGTCGCTCCGAAACCGGTCCATCAGAAACGCTCGGACCAGCAACCACGGAAAGTGATACGCGCCCGCATCGGTGAGCGAACTGAAGGTCGATCGCATGATCAAGCCGGCTGGCGGAGTGTTCTTCTGGCAGACTTCAGAGGCAAGGCGGACAGCC
Organism: Planctomyces sp.; assembly: GCA_043775215.1. Lineage (GTDB taxonomy): Bacteria > Planctomycetota > Planctomycetia > Planctomycetales > Planctomycetaceae > SXKJ01. The sequence goes on from JAYVSP010001032.1 coordinate 1,313, forward strand.
ACGCCGCCGCCAAGCGATTCTCCGTACAAGACGATGCGGCCGGGAGCGATCTGCTTGGTCTCGGTCGCGAATTTCCAAACGGCCCGCGCATCGCGAGCAAGACCTTCTTCAGTCGGCTCGCCAGGACTGTCACCGAAGCCACGGTAATCGACGATCAGAACGTCGGCTCCCGCATTGCACAGCACGTCGATCTCCACAAGCCGATAGCTCCGATTTGCCGCGTTGCCACCGAAGTACAACACGACGAGTCGCTCTTTCGCCAACTCGGCGTCCAGTTCATCGACCGTCTTGGCAACATGGCCGTGAGCCAGAATCAGCCAGCCGCGCAATTCCAGATCGTCCTCCGTGCGCATCGCAACATCGTGTGCTTGCCCCGGCGTCAGTGCTGCGACGCGAGCGGGCAATGATTTCGCCGGAAACGGATGATAAATCAACGATCGCTGAAAGGCCGCAAACATCAACAGCACTCCCACGTAGGGCACAGTCAGCAACAACACCCACCGACGAAATGCGCCGAGCCACGTGGGACGCGGCTTCGATTTCGATGCTGGCTTGTCGATGTTTGAACTCATTCAAGTCGTATCCACGCGAGCCGAGATGCGAGCAAAGGGGTCGGGTGCGGCTCAATCAAACAGACCGTACCGCAGAATACACCACAGAGCTTTGAAGCCGTCGCGCCAACCGATCTTCTTACCTTGATCGTAAGTCCGGCCGGAATAGCTGATGGACATCTCAAAGATACGGAACTGCTGTCTTGCGACCTTGGCCGTGATCTCCGGTTCGATGCCGAACCGCTCTTGCTGCAGCGTCGGCGCGATCTGCTGAATAACTTCGCGCGTGAAGACTTTGTAGCAGGTCTCCATGTCGGTCAGGTTTAAGTTGGTAAAGCAGTTCGAGAGCGTCGTCAGAAAACGATTGCCCAAATAATGCCAGTAATACAGAACACGATGCGGCTGATCTCCCAGAAACCGGCTGCCGAAGACGACATCCGCCTTCCCTTCGACAATCGGCCCCAACAGTCGAGGATACTCCGACGGGTTGTATTCCAAATCGGCATCCTGGATCAGAACCACATCGCCCCGAGTCGCCTGAAAGCCGGTGCGCACGGCGGCGCCTTTACCGCGATTCTTCTCGTGGTAGACGAATTGAAAGCTGTTCCACGGATCGGGCGCGGCCGATGACAATTCTCTTTCAAATTGTTGCAACTGCTCGCGAGTTCCATCGCGGCTGCAATCGTCGACCAGCACAATCTCTTTGCGGATGGGGACGGCCTTCACGCGGTCGACCAGGGCTCGCCAGTGGTCCGCTTCGTTGTAGACCGGGATCACGACCGACAACATCCACTCCGGCGGAATGACGTAAAACCCCAACTGCCGACAAGCCGCTTCGCCGAGCGTATGACGCAGCGACGCGAACCACTCGGGGGTGTAGGGAATCAACCGCAGATCTTGCGGAATGGGATCGCTCATTCAAGTCCTCTCAAAAGCGGGCGAGTCTAGCGATTGAGCCATATCGGGCAAACGGCTTCGCGGCATTACTCCACCGACGCAGAACTAAAGGCCGGTGACATCATTGACAGTGTTCGAGGTCGAGGGGTGAATCGACAAATCGACGCGGAACGAACAAGCGGGCGGTGCCCAATCGGGGCCGAAAGAGCACGTGCTGAGCGGTGATGGTCTGAATGACCGAAGGATCGGTCAGGGCATACAGCAGTTTGTCATCGTCGATGTCTTGCTCGGCGCGATGATCCGCGAAGAAGTGGCTGAGCGACTCAAAGCGTTGGCAAGTGGTCGCCGTCAGAGAATGCCCCAATTCGCGGGACGTTTGGCCGAGCAGCCGAAAATTGTTAGTTGTGACCAGTGGTTGGTTTCCTTCCGGCCAGCGCAGCGCGTGTTGTCGCGATGAGCGTTCGACAACCACGCGCTGGTGGTTATCACGACCAACAAGCGTGAACAACGCCGAGGTCATCAAAGTCGTCCGTTTGAGCATTTCCAGTGCATGATCAAAATCACGAGCGTCTTCGACGACTCGCCGCAGGTGCAGCAAGACGGGGTAACCCAGCTTGTGAAGTCCCTCCGAACTGGCAACAGCATTCAACACCACGGCGAACCCGCGAGTGGATTGGCCGCTCACGATGCCGATGGCACCCGGCCATCCAGCCTGAGTGAATTGCACGGCATTCTCCCGCGTGTACCGCACCAGATAACTGCCTTGCGCGAGCAAATCTTCGGGGAAGAAGTCCATGTTCCGGGCGAGGACTGGTCCAGTTGGTGTCGGCAAGGCAATTGTCGAGCATCCCATCGCACCAATCACGAACTCATAGACCAAATTGGCCAACAACACGTTTGGCCATTCGATCTGGACGAACGCCGCGGTCTCAGTGGCTTCGCGATGAAATCGCCACAGAGTTCTGGCGTCGATCAGTGTCGCCAAGTTCTGGGCCGACGCCGGCATCGCGTTGCGCAAATACTCCAGCAATCGGCGAACCTCCGATAACGCCGCGCCGGACACATTCCCGAATCGCGCTGTGCGAGTTCCGTTTAATGGCATGTCGATCGTTGCTCGTTCGATCCACGGAATCATGGAGTTGCCGATGTTCGATTTTTCTGGTTGTCGTCGTCAAAGGGGGCTGCCGTTGATCTGTTCGATCATAACGGTTGTCGCAGTTGTGACGATTGCGTTAGGGGGATTTGTAGGATCGCGCGAGTTGTGCCGGGTCCAGATATTTGCCTTTTTGTTCACACGAGCGACAACTCAGACGGAAAAGTTTTCGTGTTGCCAAAACGCGACCTATGTTTGGCCATCATGATTTCATTGTCGCATCCCCGTTCGACGGCGATTGGTCTGCACCTGGGGCCTCGATTTGCCACGATGGTCCAGTTGTCCGGGCTGACCGAGCGTGCCGAAGTCACCGCTCTCGCGCAGGGATTGTTGCCCGTGCGAGGCGAACTTTCGGACGCTCAATATGACGAACAATTGGCCGCGACGCTCAAGCTGATCGTTTCCGATCACGGCTTTCGTGGCCGCAATGTGGTGAGCTGTGTGTCGGCCGACGATCTGCATTTGCAGAGCATTCGATTGCCTCCGTTGCCGCCCGAAGAAGTCGAAAAGGTGGTGCGTTGGGAAGCGGAAGAACGATTGCCGTTTCCTGTTCAGAGCGCCGAACTGCGGTATCTCTTGGCAGGGCAGGTCCGCCAGGATTCGGCGGTGAAACAAGAGGTCGTGTTGATGGCCTGTCAACAAGCCATCTTGCAGCGGCATCTGCGTGTGCTGGAACGTGCCGGGCTGGTGCCGCGAGCGATTGACGTGGAGCCGTGCGCGGTGTTGCGTGCCTTTCGTCACAATCAAACCGCTGACAACGCGGATCGTGTCGCCTATTTGCATCTGGGAGACAACCTCACGACGGTGATCATCGCGGATGGCGATGCGATCCTGTTCTTGAAGTATGTGGGCACTGGCGGACGGCAATTGGATCAAGCCGTCGCCAAACATCTCGAACTTGACCTGCCGGAAGCCAATCGCCTACGTGCGACGGTGAACGCCGCTGCCACATTGGATTCGCAGAGCGAAGTGCATCGCTCGGTGATCGAGGCGATTCGGCCACTGCTGGAATCGCTGGCTTCTGAAGTGGAACTTTGTTTTCGCTATTTTATGGTCACATTTCGCGGACAGCCGGTGACCCGCCTGATCGTGACCGGCAGCGAATCCAGCACTTGGCTGACTGAGTATCTCGGCCAATCGTTGTCCTGTCCGGTTGAGATTGGCGATCCCTTTCGGTCGTTCTCGCAAATGACGCGAACGCCGTCCGTTGTCGATCGTCCCGGCCGCTGGACTGCTGCTTTGGGACTGTCCCTGCGAAGTGATTCCTAGATTCCTAGATTTTTGATTTTTGACCTCTGGTTTCTGACTTCTGACTTCTGGTTTCTGACCTCTGACCTCTGACCTCTGACCTCAAAATGGTTCCGCAAATCGACTTTCTTCCAGCGGCCTATCACGTCCAGCGTCAGCGCGAGCACAAGACGCTGTGGCGACGGATGATGGTGTTGTTTTTTCTGGCCTTGGCCACGTTGGGAACTTGGCAGCAGCGGCATCTCAGGCGGAAGTTAGAGACGCGACGCGATGAGTTGCGTGCGAGGTCGGAAGGATTGCAACTGTCGCTGACGACCGAGTCCAAAGGCGATCAGCAACTCCAGGATTTGGATCGGCAAGCACAGCTACTGAGCCTGCTAGAATTCCGAATTCCCGCCACACGGCTGTTGGCGGCGGTCACGAGTTCCTTGCCGGAATTCGTCACTTTGAATGAATGCCAGACAGACTTCGGAATGCTTGACGAGGGAACTTCGCGCAACGCGGTTTCCCCGGTGACGATCCTCAACAAAGTCAAATTGCTGCCGGTTGAAGCTGATTTAGCCGACCTCAAATTTACGGCCAGCCGCACGGCAAAACTGCTCACGGTGACCGGCTTCGCGCCGGATGACTTGGCGATCTCGCGCTACCTGGTACGGCTCAAGGAGACCAGACTTTTCGAGCGGGTCACGCTGGCGTATTCCGGCCAGCATCGCGTTCGAGACGAGATGTTGCGTCGCTTTCAAATCCGCTTGCAGGTGAAAAATCCGCAGTCGATTTTGGAGTCCGAGCCGCTTGTCGATCGGCGCGTGACGAAACGAATCGGCGCTGAGCCTTCTCTGCCCTCGGTGACCTCCACGGAAAGGGGCTTGCCATGAATGACTCGCTACGCCGAGACAACATTTTGACGATCGTGGGAACGCTGTTGATCGTCGGCTTCTTTGTGCTGGTGATTTACTTGCCGAATGAACGAGCCTGTCAGGCGGCTCGCCGCGACATCGTTCAAGCCAATCGCGCCATCGACGAAATGCCGGGACGCATTTCGGTCGCCTCTGAGCAACAGAAGCTCGTTCATGACCGCGTCGAATTGGTGCGGCAACTCGATCGCTTGCTGAACGACGAAAACGAATTGCATGGCGTGTTGCAACAAGTCGCCGATTTGGCCCGCGGAGCCGGTTTGAAAGTGGATCGAATTCAGCCGCAAAATCCGGTGACTCGCGAAGTCTATCGAGTCATCCCCTTCCAACTGACGGCGTCCGGCAACTTCCGCCAGATCGCCACGTTTTTGCGCGGCTTGGAAGCGCAAACCGCGCTTTGCACCGTCGAACGGTTTTCGCTGAAGAGTGAAACTGAGCAAGTCGGAGAAGCTTTGAAGGCGGATATCACCTTCTCCGTCTTTGTAAAACAGGCAAGCTTTGTCGGTTTTGCCGAAAAGGGCGACAGACAGACTTCCGCTCAAGCCGATGAATCCTGAACGAGTGCGATTCGCGATTTCCAAATTTGAGATTTGAGATTTCAGATTTCAAAAATTTGAGATTTGAGATTTGAGATTTGAGATTTGAGATTTGAGATTTGAGATTTGAGATTTGAAATCATGCCCCTTTCCAAACAATTGATAAAAGACCTGAAGGCCAGCGCGCCCAAGACCGCTGTGCTCGGTCTCTTATTGCTGGTCGGGTTTTTCTTTTGGGTACCTCCCCTGTTGCGAGTGTTTACAGGCTCGGCGTCGGCTGTGACTCCGGCCAGTGCCGCTTCACCGGAAACGGCGACAGTCGGCTTCGACATGAACTCACAACCTGCTGGTGGGCGGAAACTGCGTGACAGCGCCGCAATGCGGAAAGTGTTTCAGAACAGCCCGCTGTTTCAACCAGCAAACATCAATGAACTGCCACGACAGCCCTTCGGCATCGACGATCAGCTTTTTCCGTTGCCGGTCCTGTTTGCCGAAGACAATGAGGCGGAATCACGTCCGACACCGATCGTGGAGGCTCCGAAAGTTCCCGACAAAGTTCAAGGCTTAGTGCTGAAGAGCACCATCGTCGGCCCGCAGCGCCGAGCCGCTTGGATCAACAACCGTCTGTTCCAAGAGGGGCAGACTGTGTCTTGGAACGGACAGGAATTGCGGCTCTCCGCCGTGCATCGCAAGTCGGTCACGCTGACAGACGGTTCACACGAATGGCAACTGATGCTGGATGACTAAGAAAGATTTTTGTTTCTTTGTGGAGTGCGGTGATGCATCACCG
>JAYVSP010001033.1:0-4174 GCA_043775215.1 Planctomyces sp.
GCGAATGCAGTTCGGCCCGAAGGGCCGCCACTCGAAAGCCCAGGGCAACGCCCTGGGGAACCGAAGACAAGGAAACTCCAGCCCTGAAGGGGCGGCACAATCCACAATTGCTCGTTGCGCCCCTTCAGGGCTGAAGTCTTTTGAACTCGAAAACCCAGGGCGTTGCCCTGGGCTTTCGAGTGACTGCCCTTCGGGCCAAAGGCAAAATGCCAGCCCGAATTCCAAGCATCGAGTGAAATCAAATCGGGAACTTATTGCGGGTCTGTTCCTTAGTGGGCGCCCACCCTCGCTAGCGTTTTGGGTTCGTGTGATCATGGCCGCACCTCCAAGAACGCAGTGGCGTCTCGCAATAGCGATTCCACGGGCGGCGGAATATAGACGCCGAAGAGCAACACCAGTGCCATGAAAATCAGAATTGGAGCACAGGTACCAATGGTGTCGTGATAGCCGTTGGGAGCCAGCTTCTCCGGCGGTTCCCCTTGAACGACCGCCAGGACGGTGGCACCCATGCCGACAAACACGATCGTCAGGAAGAGCAGGAACAACCCGGCGGACAAGTACTGCCCGCTGCCGATCGCCGTGCTGACAATAGTGAACTCACTAACGAATGGTCCGAACGGCGGCGCTCCCGTTATGGCCAAAAATCCAGTCAGAAACAACGCTCCGGAAACGGGCAGACGCTGGATCGCGCCGCGCACGTCGTCCGTGTATTTGCTGCCGTACGCGCGGTGAATGTTGCCCGACGACAGAAACATCACCCCCTTGGTCAGACCGTTATTGATCAGGTGCAGCAACGCGCCGTACACGGCCAATCCGCCGATGCCGATGCCCAGAACCAGAATGCCCATGTGCTCGACACTGGAGTACGCCAGCATCCGTTTGAAGTCGCGTTGCCGCACCATAAACACCGAGGCGGCGGCCATCGAGAACAATCCCGTGGCGATCATCACCTGCCGCGAGAACGCCGCTTCCGAACCGGCTTGGCAAATTTGATAGACCCGCAGGATCGCCAGAAACGCACAGTTGGTGACTCCGCCAGCCAGCAGCGCGCCGACCATTCCCGGTGCCTCACCGTAGGCATCCGGCTTCCAAGTGTGAACGGGGGCCAGGCCCATCTTGGTCCCGTAACCGACGAACAGCAGTACGAACGCCGCGTGCAGCCACGGAGCCGACAACTTCGGAGCGTCTTTGATGAGCTGGTCAAACAGCAGCGTCGATTCCAGTCCGGCTTTCAGCGATGAGTACGCGAGGAAGAATGAACCCAACAGCGCCAGCGCGATGCCGACCGAGCAGATCAACAGATACTTCCAAGTCGCCTCCAGTGAGCGGGCGTTGTGGTTGAAGTAGATGCCCGGCGCGCTGACCAGAGTCGTCGCCTCCATCGCCACCCACAGCAAGCCGAGATGGTGTGACAGCGTGACCAAGGTCATCATCGACAGCGACGCGAACAGGTTGCCGCACAAGACGCGGTTCGAGCGTTCGGAGCGCAGGGCCAAGTACGTCGGCGCATACAGCGAGCACAAGAAAAACAAAACGCTGATGAAGCCCAGCACGACCTTTCCCAAGGCGTCGAGCAACAGCCAATTCTCCAAGCCGGAGACCGGCGGAGCGCCTGCCGCGGGAAAGATCGCTTGCGTCACCAGGCCGAGATGCACCGCTCCACCGACCGGCAGCAGCCAGGGCCGCCAACGATTCGACGGCACGGCGAACATCACCGCGGTCATCGCCAGAGGGAAGAGAATGAGGAGGTAGGCCATTTTGATTCTCGTTTAACCGCACGCCGCAGGCACGCGCCCACAATTCTCACGCAGCGCCGCGCGTGCCTGCGGCGTGCGGTTATTGGGCCACAGGTTGATCTTTGCGCCCGCATATCAACCCGATGCGCAAGCGAGGCCAGTTTGCCGGGCCTCGCTTGCGCGTCGGGTTAGTGTTGGCGCAACAATCAATCTGAGTCCCAATAAACGATCTACTCTTTCAATGACGTCAAATGCGCCGTGCTCATCGACGAGAACTCACGGTTCAAGTGGTGCATGATGATGACCATGACAAAGACGCCCGTGAATAAGTCCAACAGCACGCCCAGTTCCACGAGCAACGGCAGAGCTTCCAACAGCAACAGGCCGAAGATGAAGATGCCGTTCTCCAAGAGCAAATAGCCCAGCACCTGCATGATCGCCTTGTGCCGCGTGGTCAGCATCAGGAAGCCGGTCCACACCGTTGCGAGCGACGCCGGTACAAGCAGCAAGTGCGAGTGCTCTTCCGCCAACGGGAGCGTGGACGAGAACTCCATCGCCAAGCCTGTGCCGAGGGCTCCCAGCAGCAGCGAAGCCATGTAACTGATGACGGGTTTGTCCTCGTGTTGAATCTCCGCCGCACGCATGGCGCGCAGCAGATACCGCGGAATCAGGACTCCCTTGAGGGCGATCGTGCCGGCCATCAGCACAACTCCTCGAAAACCGATTTCCGGATGCACAAAGATCGGGAAGATCCCTAATAAGGCTCCCTGGAAGGCCACCGTGTTGATGACTGCCCGAATGCGACTGACGCCTAACGCGACGAAGTTCAGCGCCAGAATCAAAATCAAAAATGGATCGAGTGTCATTTGATTACCTCACCAGCAGCAGAATACCAAACGCCGACAGCAAACAGGCCGTGACCAGTAGCGTCGGAATGTGTGTCAGACGCACGCGAGCCATCGTCGATTCCACCACGCCGATCGCGATCCCGACCACGCACATCCCGCCGATGAAGACCGGCCAATCCAGCCACAAAGATCCGGTGGTCGCGAACGGAATCGCGATCCGCACGATCAAGGCCCCGAACAGGAACAGCTTGATCGACGCGGCATACAAAATCATGCCGAACGCCGGGCCGCTGTGATCGAGCACCATGACCTCGTGAATCATCGTCAGTTCGAGGTGCGTGTTCGGATCGTCAAACGGGATGCGGCAGTTCTCGACCAAGAGCACGATGATCCAACTCAGCATCACCAAGAAGAGCGAGGCCGCCGACGTCCGCCAATGCACGGGAGCCAGCGAGCTGCCCAACATCTCTGCCAGTTGCAATGAGCCGGTGAGCTTGGCCAGGACCAGCAACCCCAAGAAGAACGCTGGCTCCGCCAAGCACGCGTACGTCACTTCGCGAGCCGCTCCCATGCCCTCAAACGGCGACCCCGTGTCCAGAGCCGCGCAAGCTGTAAAGAAGCGGCTCAGGCCGAGCAGATAAGCCAACAGAATCAGGTCGCCCTTGAAGGAGATCGGCGCGCTCGAGTCCACCAACGGGATCATCAACACGGCCATTGACACAGTCACCAGCCCAACCACCGGTCCGGCTCGAAACACCCAAGTCGTCGTCGTGCTGAAGACCGTCCCCTTCCGAAAGAGTCGCAGCAGATCGTAGTACGGCTGCAACAGCGGCGGCCCGACTCGGCCGGCGAACATCGCCTTCGTCCGGTTGATGATGCCCAACAGCAACGGCGGCAAGCCGAACGCGAGCAGCAAGTGAATCGGGTTGTGGAGGACGGTTTGCATTAGGTTTTCTCGAACCGTGGGGCAGGTTTTCAACCGGCCCACGAACCAAGGGCAGGTTGAAAACCGGCCCCACAAAAACGACTACCGCCACAGCAGCAGCGCGACGAGCATTAGAGTCTTCCTTCATCAATTATGCGCGCGGCGCGCACAACAATACGACGAGGCAATCTAGGCAGAATGAGTTGCGGGCGATGCCCGCGTTAAGAAGATGTACAACAAATAAAAGTGCAGGTTTCCCTGTTGAAAGATGTGAGCCCACGATAACAACCAAGCGGCAAAGCGGAATCCCGGTAGCAAAACGGCGAGGACTGTGTCGGGAACGTTGGTTCAATCAGCAACACACAATGTTCCGGCTACCGCCAGAGCAGCAAGGCGACCAGCGCGGCGAAGATGTACAATAAGTAGATTTGAAGTTTTCCCTGTTGAAACCTGCGAAACCACGAAAATTTGTCGGCACCGTATTGGAAAGCGGGCAGCACGGCCTCGTCGAGAACGACGTCGGGGACGTGGCAGTGGAAGTCCGAGTGTTGTGGAAACAATTCCAAGTCTCTGGGACGTTGTGTTCGCGGCCGAAGTACCCAAGCGAAGAGCCCGACCAGCATCTCCGCAAACGAGGAAGACGTGTATTGAATCTTGGGCGTTGG
>JAYVSP010001034.1:0-6915 GCA_043775215.1 Planctomyces sp.
AGGCGAACAAGCTGGCCTCCGTGCGAGTGTCCCGGCCGCCACGGCCAAGGCCCTTGCCGCGCAGACGAGCACGGATCTGTGACTTAATCACGCTGACGTACTTCGGGTCCAGGTCCAGTCCTTTGCTTTGTTTCGCAAAGGCGGAGATTGCGGCAGGCGAGTCAATTCCCTTGTCCAGCGCCTCACGGATTACCGACGCCTTACTGAACGATCCAGAACTTGCTTTCTTGGCCATCATGTTTCCTCAGGAACATTGAATGATTTGTTTTCCATAACCAACACGAGAGTGATCTATAACTGGCTCTGATGCATCAGTCAATGCACTAGCATCTGCCTGGATGCTCCAATAATAGTTCTGTTGTTAATAGCGTAACGTACAACGTAGGGCAGGTGGCTCGCCTGCTCGCGTTTTCCCGAAGAATCACAGGCGAGCTGAGGTGCTCGGCATTTCACCGGCACACGATTAGCTTGCGGGTGTCGTCTCAGCGGCGGGGGCAGCTTCGGTTGGAACAACTTCGGCTGGAGCAGCTTCCGTAGAAGCCGGAGCGGGCTCGGGGCTACCGCTCTGGGGGGTTTCCAAGGCATAGAGCGTGATGCTGCCGAACTTCTTCTGGCACTTCGGGCATTTGGCTTTTGCGATCCCCTTGCCATCTGGGCCGCCAAGTTTTTCTTTTTTGCGGCCATCCTCGCTGACAATCAAGCCGCAGCCTTCGCACTTTCGCCCAACGATGAGCAACTTGATGTTCGGGTCGGCTTGGTAGTAGTCGATATTTTCCAGAGCCTGAAATGTCGTCTCGGTGTAGTGACATTTATAGTCAGCATACTTTTCCGTCAGTGGCAGATTGAGATCCTCGCCCAGCCCTTTGACGCCGAAGACCTCGTCCATCTGTTTGGCGAATTCGCGGAATTCGCTCAGCCAAAATGAAGCGAACAATAGTTCGTTCCCTTCCGGTGATTTCGGCAAACGCGCGGCGATGCGGTTGAGGCCGAAGACTGGAATGCCGGCAAACATCGACTCGTGAGCGTATTGCGCCGGCTGCACCACCTGGATTTGCTTGATCATGTCGGGAGCGAACAGTCGCTGCGCCGCGACTTGCAGTTCCGCGAGCGGCTTGCCGGCGGCCAAATGAGCCACCACTGCCTCACGGATTTCCGGCTTCTTTTTCGCCGCAGAACCAAACATCGATCCCTTCTTTGCCAGGTTGAGCAACAAAAGACCATCTTGGCCAAAGCCGAGATCCATCAATTCAAACGCGTTTTCCAAACTGCCGGGTTTGAGCTTCAGCGTGGTGGGATCGAGCGAATGCACGCGCACGTCATTCATCCAGCGCGTGAACTTGCCCGCCGTCAGAGCACCAGGCTGTTCGACTGGAACTGCGGCTTCAGCCGAGGCGACAACTGCTTCGGCCGGTTTTTCTGCGACCAGTGGTAGCGGCACGATGAAGGCCGCTTTGCACCGTGGGCATTTGCCCATCTGGCCGCGATTCTTTTCTTGAACTTCGATTTGATGACCGTGCGGACAGAAGATGATGAATCCGGCACGGGCTCCTGCTGGACCGCTGGGTTTCCGCTTGCCTCGATCTTTTCGGCGTTTTTCAGATTCTTGTTCTTCTTGTTTGGCGATGTCGAGCAACACATCGCCCGCCGTCGCCACAGAATGCGCTTCACCTGTGGCAGGCGTCGCCGACGCCGCAGATTCGGATGACGGAGCGGCTGGCGCTCCCGCGACGGACGGTACCGCAGATTCAGTGGCCGGGGATGCAGGCGGAGTTTCCTGTGGACTCTCCGGCACCGAACTCTTTGGAATTGCGGGGATCGGTCCGAGCGAATAGGACTCGTCGTTGTCAGCGACTGGAGTGAGAGCGGGCGGTGCTTGTCCTGGCGCGAACGCGGTCACGCCTGGGCCGAGCGAAAAATCATCGTCATCATCTGCGAGCGGGGGCAGGGAGGTGACTGGTTCCGGACTCGACTTGGGTGTCGGGATCTCGCGAAGCACGGGAGCTGTCGGCGTTTGCACATTATCGCGCATTCGCTGATAGGTTTCCGCCATCTCCGAACGCAGGAACCCACCGCAGCGCCAGCAGCGCACCAACTCTTTGCGAACCATCTCGCCGCAGTCAGGGCAAGGGATGTCGTCAGACCCGCTTCCCATGACCTCGCTGTGGAGTTTGAACTCCGACATATTCGCCGCTTTGTGCGGCTTGAGCACATGGTGGCAAGTCGGGCACTGAATCGTATCGCTCAGCAGCAGCGACTTGCATTTGGGGCAACTTGAAATCGAAACGCTCATGAAAGCAATCGTCCGTCAGGCGGCAAGAAAATGACGTCCGCCACTGTAACAAAGCCCCAACCGGATTGCAGCGGCGTATTTGCGAAGATTCCGATGTCCGATTCGCATTGCGAGAAAATTGGGGCGAGACGCTCCGATCACGACGCGGAGAGTCTGTGGAATCGTTCGACCTGCTACCGCGAGCCGAACATCACCGGCGAGCCGCCTGGACCACGGGTTTGGAAAACGCTTCGTTTCTCAATGCCGTGCGACCTGCGCGGAAGTCGAGCGGCGGAATCGAGAGACCTGGGCCGAGCGCGGAGTTTCGTTTCAACTCATCCGATCTCTATCGCGATTCACGTGGAACACGGACTTGCGAAAGCGTTCGACGGAGTTGATCGAGGCCGTGATTACGTCGATGAACTCGCGAAACCCAATCGGTAGCGAGCTATGGGATCACGTTGTGCGGCGTCAGCCCCAAGTAAGTTGCCGCGTTCAAGAGATGGCGGTCGTTGGAGTAGATCTCAGTCAGCCCCAGCATTCGGACGCAGGTCAAATGAATGGCATCTGCCGATCTCAGAAAGATGGAACTCGGCAGAGTTGAGAAGAGTTCCTCGACCTCCGCAAAGACTTCCTCGTTCAAAGGAAACCAGTCCCACAAGTCGGCTGCTTGATCTTCGTGCCACGCTTGAAGAACGGCTTGCAAACCGTCGTCGGCGATTCGGCCTTCGCGAAGATGCCTATGAACCGCCGCCACGAATTCGGACTTGCCGAGTTCGCAGCAAACGACGGTCTCTGCCTGCTCCCAGACTTGCGTGACCTCCGCGTGCCCGTGCTCCGGCAAGTAGCATTTCAGCATGTCGCTGGAATCGAAATAAATCATGGCTGGCCACGGTCGGCGGAGACGGCCGCGGTGGAATCAATCGGCTTCAGAATCTGAACACGGCTGAGCCGAGCCGCTCGATCCTGCCAGTATTGTTCTGGAACCCGGTCCTTGACGGTTTTGCCATTCGAGTCCTGTGCGATCACCTGAGCAAGTTGGACTTTGAGGTCAGCGATCTGACGCTCGATCGACTCAACACGTTTGGCGATGGAATCCCCAGCCATAAAAGTCTCCTGTCAAAGGGCGGGCGGAGTTTAGCTCGTCGGATTGGAACACCTCCAGATGAGTCTGTGCGTGCCGCCTCGTCGCTGAAGTCATGAGGCTTCGGTGCGATTCGCTCCCGATTCGTCCAAACTCGCAAGAGTTCGGCGACTGGCCGGGGCGAGGTCGAACAACGCCGGGTCGAACGGCGTTACGGTTACCGGACCGCTCCTTCGATCTTGGCTTTCTTGCCGCCTTCGAGGTCGTCGGTGCGGGTGCGGATTGACAATGAACATGACTTAATCCTCTCCCCAACTTATTGCCCTCGCTCGTATCCGATGACTTCGTCGGTGTCCGAGTTGACGGCAACCGTCAGATCGCCGCCGGTCTGAATCGTTCCCGGAGCGGGAATCCGGGAGAAGTAAATGTTGCAGATTCCGTCAGACACGGAGGCTGTGACGTCCATCGTCTCGACGTGATAGCCCAAGCCGCGAGCTTTCCGCAACGCGGTTTGAATGCCTCGAACGAGTTGAGTGTCGAAGTCGGATGCTGCGGCGTTGCTCATGGCGTACACTTTTCATTTTCGTCGGTTATGTGTGACGTTGATCGATCTGCAACTGGGCTGTGGGATGGCACCTGGCATCCGTGCTGCTTCCTGTGTTCGACGATCCAGTGCTTCCAGAATCAATTCGAGCACATGATTGTGGAGCGGCGCGACGCGTTCCTGAAACTGCCGCACTTCTTCGGTCAACTGATTCAGTTCACGGGCTTCCGCGCTGGTCAACTTGCGGTCATGTTTCTTATTGATCAGCGCCGCTCGACGAGCGTTCTTCTCGTCCGTCCATGTTTCCGCTGCCTTTTGACGCTCCCATCCATTTAGCACTCAAGTAGTCCTTGATCGATCAGAATGTCCGCGTGGCCCAGTGCCATGAAACGTGACTCGGCGGCACCATCACGGGCACGTTTCAAAACGTTCGCGGACAGTGGCGCTTGAACATGAATCTGTCCTCTCGCGCGGACTTCATCAAGCTGTTGATTGGTGACAACTTTCGCGTGCGAGTATTTGATAAAGCTCTTTTGACGAACGAAGGGATGATCGCCAATGTTCAGAACGCAGGCGGGGTCGTCGTCCTTGTCCCAAGTCGTCAGGCTGACGATCAGCACTTGATTGGCATCCAAGGCGGGATCCGACAACACGATCCACAGGTGCGAGTCGTAGAGTTTTCCAACCTGTTGGACGAAAAACGTGTCGCCAGCCTTCATGATGCCTCCGCAAAGAAGTTGTCGAACACTTCTTCCACGGCGACCTCGGTGGCGATTGCAGCGGTGTCAGTCCGTCCCACGGCCTGCAAGATGTCTTCCACCGGAATGAGTCGGCTCGTGTTTTCCACATAATGCGATTGCCATTCCGGTGTCTTGTGCAAGAGATTCACCAAGTCCCACTGACTGTCATTGTCATGCCGACGGGCAATGGCTTGAAGCGTTTCGATTTCGTGCCGTGAGAGCGCGGTGACATCGGGATCGCTGAGCAAACGGAGGCTGTAACGCCAGCGAGCATAAAACCGATCCCATTCGGGCAGTCGAGTGTGCTGTCCTTTGATCAGGTCATAGGTTTCGCTGAGCACCTGACCGTGATCCATCGCCGTGACACGATCGCCCGTAATGGGCCGCCCGGTGAGGGCCATCGACTCTCGATCGGCGAGGTACAGCAGTTTCAAAATTCGCAAATAATCCAACTCGTTTCGTCCCTCTTCGCGAAACAGCACGCCAATGGCTTGCACCGTCTTTTCAAAGTCGAATCGAAATCGCATCACAAGTCTCCCAGAATTCGTGGCTCCCATTTGTCGCTTTCCATCCTACGGAATCTTGGACCTGTTGGTCGAGACTGCGACGGTATGGGAATGCCCGAGCACTTGTTGGTGTGCAGGATGCGTTGAAATGGGCAGGAGGTGTCTAAAAGATGTTCCTAAAAGAGAGTTCCTAAAAGAGACCAGACCCCTTTTGCTCCCCCATTCAGGGTCTCTCTCTGGTTTCTGGTGCTGCGCACACAGCTTGAGGCAAGCTGTGCAACCGGCTTATTGGCCGCGCTGGAATCCGATGACTTCGTCGGTATCTGAGTTGACGGAAACGGTCAAATTGCCGCCCGCCTGAATCGTGCCAGGAGCGGAATTTGCGGAAAAGTGAATGTGGCAGACTCCGTCGGACACGGAGGCCGTGATGTCCATTGTCTCGACGTGATAGCCCAAACCACGAGCTTGGCGCAACGCAGTTTGAATTCCTCGAACGAATTGAGTGTCGCAGTCGGAAGCTGCGGCAACGCTCATGGTTTCGGCTCCTCGGACGTCATTTTCAGAACGTCGGAGGTGCGACCAACGGCTGTGACGACGCCATTGTTGTCACTCTGTGTCGTATGGTTCTGGCAAACCGATGCGGTCGTATGAGTTGGCAAAGTGTTTGTTGAGATGCTCGCGATAAAGCGGTTCAACGCGAGCACGCCGCTTGCCCGATCGACACAGCGCCGTGAGTAGGTCGATTGGAACCGTGTGCAACTGCCGCAAGTCCACGATCATTTCTTGAAGTCCCAGTTGTTCGCTTTTTGGCAGAAAGTACCAGCCGAAGACTCGACCAGCACGGATCGACCGCGGATATCAGCAGCCTTCAGTTTGCCGGACTCCACCAGCGAATCGGCATCCAGCACAACCGCGACCACGACGTGGGTTACTTTTTGATTGGCCAAGTCGCACGTCTGCGTCAGCACGATGACGCGCGAGACCGATTGGGCCGCATCCGCCGCTTCAGGATTGGCTGGATCAAACTCGGCGATCCCGAAGAGGGGGCACCCATCGATCATGTCGCCTTGATCGACGGCTGCTTCGCGCGGCGGTTGTCGGAAGATCATTCGATGGTCCCTTCCTCCGGCGGAATGTGCGGAATGTCAAACGGCAACTGATCCACACGTTTGGCGACGACTCGACGGATGACTGACGGCCGCGGCAATTCGCACCAGCCATCAAGCATCACGTCATTCTCCGAGAGTACCGTGGATTCGTCGCGCCGATCGATGGCCGGTCCAGCCAGCACACGCAGCTCGACTTGATGACCGCGAACTTCACAGTGATAGGTCTGACCCGCTTCGAGTTCGACTTCTTCGAGTGCATCGACGAGTGAAATGCTCATGGGACGGTTCCTTTGGACGGGACGCAAATCGGCTGGATGAGTATAGCCGCAGTCTGCACGCGACGGATGGTGGCGTCGGCCAGAAAAATGGTCGAGCGCTCGTTGGTTCGCGGGAATACGTCCAGGCTGCTCGGAAGGGACCGGACGCTCTAAAACGAGTCCTGACCCAGTCCTGACCCCTTTGTTTCGGCCCTGACCCCTTTGTTTCGGCGGATGGGGAATGGTCGAGTGCTCGTTGGTTCGCGGGAATGCGTCCAGGCTGCTCGAAAGGGACCGGACGTTCCAAAAAGAGTCCTGACCCGAATGGCACTGCCGATTGTGTAGCATGAGGTTATGGCGAGCGTCGCGGTCGGGCCAGTCTACGGTCGTCAGGGACTTCGGTCTC
>JAYVSP010001035.1:0-6645 GCA_043775215.1 Planctomyces sp.
TGACTGTTGTCCGCTTCCTGACGGGCGCGGCTCTGGAACTTGTTTCTGCACGCGTCTTAAGTCCCCGCCAGTTTCGCCGCGCGTTGCTGCACTTCGATCGGGATCTTTTCCAGCAGCATGTCGATGACTCGGTCAGCACTGACTCCTTCGCTGTGAGCTTGGAAGGTGGTGACAATGCGGTGTCGCAGCACGGGATGCGCGACCGCTTTGATGTCGTCGGGGCTGACATGGAAGCGGCCTTCCAAAATGGCACGGGCTTTCGCGCCGAGGATCAGGTACTGGCCGGCTCGCGGGCCGGCTCCCCAAGAGATGTACTTCTTGATGAAGTCGGGAGCATCCGGTTCATTCGGCCGAGTGGCTCGGACCAAGTCGCGCGCGTAAATGAAGACATGCTCGGCGACCGGCACCTTGCGCACGACCTCTTGCAGCGCCAGAATCTGCCGGGCGTTGAGCGCGGGAGTGAGCTGCGGATTCTCGCCTCCCGTCGTCTGCTTCAGGATGCGGAGCTCCTCCGCCGCGTTCGGGTACGACACGACCACGTTGAACATGAACCGGTCGAGTTGTGCTTCGGGAAGCGGATACGTTCCTTCTTGCTCGATGGGATTCTGCGTCGCCAGCACGAAAAACGGAGCCGGCAACAAATAACTGTTGCTGCCGACGGTGACGTGCCGTTCCTGCATGGCCTCCAGCAACGCGGCTTGAGTCTTCGGCGGCGTGCGGTTGATTTCGTCCGCCAGCAGAATGTTCGTGAAGATCGGACCCTGCATAAACTGGAAACTACGCTGACCGGTCTCTGGGTCGTCGCGGAGGATGTCGGTTCCCGTGATGTCCGACGGCATCAAGTCGGGCGTGAACTGAATTCGACGAAACGACAGCGACAGGATCCGCGAAACCGTGGTGACCAACAGCGTCTTCGCCAGTCCCGGCACGCCAATCAGCAGACAGTGCCCGCCGCTGAACAACGAAATCAGCAATTGATCGACGACCTCACGCTGCCCGACGATCACCTTGCCAATTTCATCCCGCAGCTTCGAGTAGGCCATCGCGAGACCGCGAATGGCTTGAGCTTCTTTCTCACGCGCTGCCGCTTCGGCATCAGCGGGAGAGACCGGTTCCTGTGGAGAATCTTCAGACATGGTGCGGACATCAAGACGGACAATGGCGGAATGGCTCACAACGCGGCGGCAGATCGTAACCGGACGATCCGCGGATGTCGTGCGCGGCGGCGATCCAATCATTTACTGTCAGGGTTTTCCCCGCGATTTTGTTCATCACGGATAATTCGTGGCACTGGGGCCTTGCATTTTTGTTGGCGCTGGCCACGATCTGGCACCACTCGCTCAGTGACGGGTAGGCGAGTCGCTCAGCGACTCGCATTCAAAACGGTGACTCGCGTTCGCGGCGGTTTCAGGCGGGTGACGGTGCAATTCGAGACCGGCTCCCCATCAATTCTTCTCGGCCCTGCGGAGACACGACATGTTCTTGACGCGCTGGAACTGGTTGGACACGGTTCGTCGTCGGCTGAATGCCAAACTTTCTATTGCCCCCCCCCCCCTCTAAATTCACACACTACCGTCTCCGATCCGAGCGACCAGCCTTCGTGGAAACATTGGAGCCACGGCTACAACTTTCGTCCGCGAGTTTCGTGGATGGCCGCTTGTCGATCGAAGTCACCGGCAGTGACCGCGTGCAGGTTTCGGCGGCGCACGGGGAGGCGATCGTGAAGTTCAATGGACAACCGACGGACATCGGCTCCATCGCGGCGGCGGACGTGACGGAGATCGTCGTCGATGCCGACGTGGACGACTCCGGCGACAACCGCATCGACCTGTCGCGAGTCACCCGCTCGCGGTTTGCGCACCTCATCGGCGCGACGGTTCATGGTGGTGCGGGAGACGATACGCTCGTTGGCACCAGCCGCAGCGATGAACTCGACGGCGGCGCCGGAGATGATCGTTTGCAAGGCCGCGCCGGCGCGGACACGCTGATCGGCGGTGCGGGAAGGGATCAACTGTCGGGCGGCGCCGGCATCGACTGCTTGGACGGCGGCGACGACCGAGACACGCTCCGAGGCGGCAGTGGACGAGACAAACTGATCGGCGATCACACCGGCGACGCGATCCGCGACCGCTCGTGGCGCCACGCTGCGGCCTTGCATCTCGCCGCCGCCACCGATCCCGGAGAAGACGCCGGTGACGGCTCCGCCGGACCAAGCGCTCCAATTCGATTCTCCATTCTCGAAAGTTCTCCTCCACCACCGTTGACGGTTTACGTGTCGAGCGTCAGTCAAAGCGAATCGATCGGAAATATGTCTTTTTCGATCTGGCTCTCTGCTGCGCCCACAAGCCCCGTGACATTCAGTTACGGCACGATTGATGGAACAGCGATCTCCGGCGCCGGCGGCGACTACACGGCAACTTCGGACACATTGACCTTCAACGCTGGCGACACACTGCCGCAAATGGTCAGCGTCCTGATCAACAACGACACGGCGGATGAGCTTAACCAGTCGTTCACACTGGGACTCTCCAGTCTGCCCGCCGATGTGACCCAAGGTTCGGGATCGGGAATGGGGACCATCGAGGACGACGACGAACCTCTGAAGGTTTCCGCGATTGGCGTCAGTCAGAGCGAGTCAAACACCACGATGACCTTCAACGTGATGCTCACCGCCGCTGCGACAAGCCCGGTGACAGTGGATTACACCACGATTCCCGGTACGGCCTTCGCCGGTTCGGACTACACCGCGACCTCTGGCACGTTGACCTTCGCCCCTGGGGACACGATGAAGACGGTCAACGTCGCCATCGCGAACGACACACTGGTTGAGTCGCCGTCAGACGAGTCCTTCACCCTGAGCCTCTCCAATCCATCGTCCGGGCTGGGATTGGGTTCGGGATCGGGGATGGGAACAATTCAAGACGACGACTACGCCACGTCTGGGAGCGGCAGCGGAGCCGGGACGCCGACGGTTTCGATTTACGATGGTTGGGGCCGGGAAGGTTCTGGCGCCGGTTCAGGAACTGGAGTGAGCTTCTGGGTCTCGCTGAGCTATTCCGTTCCGAACCCTGTGACGGTGAGCTTTACGTCAGCGGATGGACCGCCTCCCAACGGCGCGACATCGCCAGCGGATTACTCCGTTCCCGGATCGCTCACGATTCCCGCCAACCAGTCGGGCGAATACTTGTGGTTCCCGATTGTGGACGATGCGCTCGTGGAGTCCTCGGAAACCTTCGGAGTTACGTTGACCGGTGCCGTCGGAGCCGACACCGTCGCCGGCGCGAATAGCGCGACGGGAACCATCGACGACAACGAGCCACAAATTTCGATCACCGACTGGAGCGGCCCGGAAGGTTCGGGGAGTGGCAACGCGACATTCGAGGTGACGCTGGACCATCCGTCAAATAATGTCGTCACCGTCGAATACGTCACCAGCGACGGCACCGCTTGGGACGGCGCCGATTACAACGGCGTGGGATCACCCGTCACCCTGACGTTCAACCCCGGCGATACCTCGAAAACGATCAACGTTCCGATCATCGACGACGCGGACGTCGAACTGCCCCCGGATGAAACCTTCTCCGTGTTTCTCTTCAACGAAACGGGGGCGACCATCAGCGACTCGTCCGGGCAAGCCACCATCGCCGACAACGAACCCGTGATTTCCATCGCCGACGGAGATGGGACTGAATGGACGTCGGGCTATGGCTCTGGATCAGGCTCCAGTGCGGGCAATGTCCGCTTGCAGGTCACGCTCGATCGCCCCTCGATCCATCCCGTCACTGTGAATTACACGGCAGCCGTCGATTCGTCGCAGCCTCTTGCCAACCGAGCCGCCACAGCGGACTTCGGCCCCAGCGGCACCACCGGAAGCGTCACGTTCAACCCAGGTGAAACGACAAACGACATCCTGATCCCGATCGTCGATGATGGGATTGTCGAGCACGACAAGCGATTCCTTGTGACACTTTCCGGAGCCAGTAACGCCTTGATTTCGACGACGCCAGGTGGCGGCGCAGCGACTGCAACGATACGTGACAACGAGCCGACGATTTCTATCAGCAATGCAGAAGGAATGGAGTGGACGTCGGAATATGGATCAGCTTCCGGGACCGGGACTGGGACAGTAGACTTTACTGTTTCCCTGGATCGCCCGACATCTCAACCGGTTTCCGTCAATTTTGCGACCGGCGTTGCGTCTGGCGGATTACCCGCAACGGCGTTTGCGGACTATGTGCCAATGGGCGGAATCTTTGCAACGATCACTTTTGCGCCGGGTGCGACGAGCCAAACAATTTCGGTCCCAATTGTTGACGACGGGTACGTTGAGAACGATGAGTATTTCTTATTGACACTTTCAAATGCAGTCGGTGCGACTTTGCTGATTGGTCCGGGAAGTGATCGGGCTGTTGGGACGATTCTTGACAATGAGCCGACCGTCACCATAGATGATTCGATCTGGTACGAAGGTTACGACTACGGGCATTCCAACACAGCAGCCTTTCTTGTTTCATTGAGTCATAGCGTTTCGACTCCGGTCACCGTGAGCTGGAATACCACCTCGTCGTCCACGGACGCGACACCAGGAATTGATTACGTCGCCGCCAGCGGTACGATTACTTTTCAACCCGGCTACGTTGAAGCTTCCCTATTAGTCGATCTCATTGACGACAATACGCCTGAGTCACCGCAAGACTTCTATGTAGCACTAGGTATTCCTAGTGGCGCGAACATCGAGAATCAATTCGGCAAGATTACCATCTTGGATGACGACCCAGGTTCGGGCGGCGGATCGGGCGCAGGCGGCAGTGGAAGTGGCGGTGGTGCCCCAATTTTCAAGTCGCACCGATTGAAATTGGCTGGATTCCCAGCCGAATTCCCAGCCGAAGACCTGACGAAAATGAAACTCAACGAGCACTATGAAAGCGACAGTCCATTCGAATTTAAGTTGATCAACCCGCCCGCCTACGCGACCCCGCGAATTCGAATTGAAACAACAGGTGGTGCCGCAGCCTCACCGAGCGCCATTGGTTATGCGATCGAGTTCACGTTTCCATACACCACACCCAAATCGCGTCTCGTTCGGTACTACGATGACGCAAACGGAATTGAGGCGTTCGACGCCGGCGAAACGTCACTGGCGTCGGATGTTTTCGTGGTAATGCCGGTGACGATCCATCCAATTCGAGTCCGTCAGGTCAAAGGTGAAAATGTGATGGCCCCGGACAAAATTCGATACTGGTTCCAGCGTGCAACTAACCTCGCAATCCGCAAGGATGACGATGACGACTTTCGTTCCGCGATGCAATTCAAAGTGATCGAAGTTCAATACTTCGATCCAAGAGATGCAAAACCAGCGATAGCGGACACTGCGATCAAACGAAACCTTTACTTCAACAATCGAGAAGGGTTTGATTTTACGCTGCTGGACGATTTGGGCGTGACCCCTGACAACCTCGAAATTTTGGGACAAGCACAGCAAACCCCGCCCCATGCACTGCTTAAATGGAATTTAGTCGCTCCCGGTGTCATCATACACGAATTTGGGCACACGAAAGGTTTGGTACACCTCCCCGCAAATACCCCCAACCTCGAAAATTATATTATGGCACCCCAGGCTGATACCAACGCCATCGGATACCTCCTAATGCAAAACGAGGCCGATGTTCTAGACTAATAGATTATGTCTATTATACAGGAGAACGTGTTATGAGAACAGTTATCATAGTGCTTGCATTCTCTCTATGTTCCTATTCGTCTGCGAATGGGCATGACACGTTCGCGTCGCATCGGTATGTTTATGGGCGCGATGTGAAGTATCGCCCTGAGAATGTGACTTTTGAACGGTTGAGCGTGGAAGAATCAGTGGGGCAAATTTTTTTAATGAGAGGAGGAATCACTGGTGGATTGCAAATCGATCCCGCCGCCCGCGTCCCAATCCGGCGGATTATTCGAAACCCCAATCTGAAGGAATATCACAGAGCCGCTATCGGGAAGTTGATGCTGGAAGGTGATGTGCAAGATGTGCAGTTGCTCGCCGAATACGTCGAAAGTCGCCGAGGTAAAGAATTTGGGGTACTAGTTCCAACGACGGTCATGTCTATCTTCCGGACTCTGGCAACGATGGCGAATCGCCGTGTCGATGGAGCCGACGAATTGTTGCCGAAAATGTGCGTGCGAGACTACTGGAAGGGCTTTCCATTCGAAAACTCTAATGAATGGGCTTTTTCCGATGAAGTTCTGATCGGTGCGATCTCAAACCTGGCAAGAACGCAATGCAAGGAGTTGAATAAGCTCATTCGACAGGCAATCGACGACACCCCTGAAGGTCCGCGACGGGAAGGAATCAAGTGGTATTTAGAAGAGCCTCGTCTGGCGGAATGCGTGATTGAATTCGATTGGTGTATTTTCCCGCAGATTCCGTCATTCGCGCGAAAACACGCGTTATCGAACTTTAACGGTGACCTAGAAAATCCAGGGCCACGAAAAGTGGACCGTTAGCTCCGACCATCACGAAACGTTGGGCAAACAAAGGGGACAGCCAACAAAGGGGACAGGTCCGAATGGCACTGCCGATTGTGTAGCATGAGGTTATGGCGAGCGTCGCGGTCGGGCCAGTCTACGGTCGTCAGGGACTTCGGTCTC
>JAYVSP010001036.1:0-9208 GCA_043775215.1 Planctomyces sp.
AGATTCACAGGCTCGGAGCGTCGTGCCACACATGCTGCGGCTTCGCCGCCTGAGCTATTTGCCGAGCTTTCCCGCCAGCTTGCGGAATTTCTCGCGAAAGACGAGCGCGTCGTATTGTGCGATGGGCGGAAGCGTCTTTTGCAGATCGACCTCGACCACCTCGCGGTTCTTCGTAGTCGAACCGGGGACTTCTTGCTGAGCCTTGATGCCATCAAGCAAGTTCAAGGCGAAGAGTTTTTCGACATCCGTCAACTCGGCGTCGATCAGAGTGATCGTATTTCGCACCGCCTCCGGGCTGCGGTCGGTCGCGAGTTCGCGTCGCAAGACTTGTATCGCCCAGACAAGTTGCCGGGCTGAGTCGTAATCCCAGAATTCGCTGTCGGCCACGGCGACGAAGTCGCGCAACAGTGACAGCCCGGTGTCGCGCGGCAATGGCTTTCGCTCCAATTCGACGGCTTGCTGATCCAGCCAATCGGTTACCGGATTGACCGCATCGTACCAGTGATCAGGGCGGCCAAACGGTTGCTCGCTGAGCAGTTTCTCGACCGGCAGCATGCGTCGATCTAATTGTTTCGGGTCTTGTCCGAGCGTCTTGAGCGCCAGCTTCGCGAGCACTGTCGGCCAGGCACGCAGCATCGGCCGGCCGGGAGTTCCGCGCACCGTGCGCCGTTGACGCCAGGATTTGTCCTTCAAGTCGTGATGACAAGCGAAGCACTCGAACTGCGCCAACTCCGGCCAGTCGGGCTTGATCACGGGCATCTGCAATTGCTCCGCCAGACTACTCACCAGCTTCAGATTCTCGCTGAAAGCGACTAGCGCGGCGACCAACGCGGCGCGTGTCTCGTGCAGGTTGTCGAGTTTGTACGACTCGCGGCCATAGATGTCGTCGGCATTACGTTTCAAGAATTCGTCACGGACGCCGTCGGCTTTCTTGTGAAATTCTCGCCAATGTTTGGGCATCTGATTCGCGAAGGTTTCCAGCTCAAACCCTGGCAGTGGCGGATGTCCGGCAGCGTACATTTCGTGTGTGACGATTTTCCCTTCCGCCGCGTTGCCCAGGTGACACGACAAGCACAACCGCGTGCGTGTCATCGGCGAGCGAATATTGACGAACCCAAACTTGTCGAGCTTGTCCTCCGCCGACAGAAACCGCCACGCATCTTTTTGAGCGTGTGGCACGTACCAGCCCTTCATATCACCGCCTGCTTTCGCCTCGCCTGCCGGCGCGTGACAGCCTTCACAACTGACCCCTTGAGCCACCTTCAGATCATTGACCAAATCGGCCGAGATCAGATGCGGATCGTCCCCCATTGACGCCAACGGAAAACCCGTGTGGCAGGCCAGACAGCGCTTGTCTCGATGAATACTTTCGACTCCCAGCAACTGGCCCATGCGCTTGGATCGTTCGTTTTTCAACGCGGTGTATGCCTGCGAATGTTTGTCCGCCGCGGCCCATGTTTTGAGTTCATCCAACAACACCCAACTGTCGTCCGCCAGTTCGCCAAACCCTGCCGCGACCAACGTCGTGTCCGTTTCCTTGGGCAAGCCATTCAGATGACACTTCACGCACTGCGTCGCGCCGACAAACGTCCGCGCGGGAGGCTTTGATGCTGCGTCCTGCGCGGGCATCCGCGTGGCTATGGCCAGCACGATGGCAACAGGAAGACAGAAAAAGGACTTGTGGAACGAATAGGACTTATGAGGTGATGATGTCCGATCAACTGCATTTGTCCGATCAGTCGCATATGTCTCATCGGTCTGATCAACTCTTGGCTGGCGGTTTGGATTCATGCACTTCATATCACTGCCTTCTTCAACGAGTTGTCTTCTGAGCATCTAACAATTTTCGCAATCGTTGCAGATCGGTCTGCAATTGCTTGATCGACGATTCCGTGAACTCACGCGGGCTATTGAAACCTTCCGGAAAGCTCAGCGTCTGGGCCATCGAGCTCAATGCGGAATCCCGTTCGGATTGGATCTGTTTGCTCGCTGCTGGATCGAGAATGAATTCGCGTAACGCACTCAACGCCAAATAGACCTGCGTGGCCGAGTCCCAATTCGCTTCGATGTGCCGTTCGCCCGCTTCACCACAGAGTTCGCGAATCGTCGACTGGATCGCGGACGATTGGAACAATTTGATCGCTCGGAGCGGTTCATTCAATTGCGTCGCCCAGTCGTGCAACGGTCGAGCAGCTTGATTGGCCAGTTCCAACACTTCGCGCGGTGCCGCGACCGGACGCCTCGATCGAGCATGTAATTCAGCGAGCCGCGCCGTGGCCGATTCGGAAATGGCCATCGGGTCGGGCTTCGGCACGAAATCCAAAAGCACAAATGGCCAAGCGTTTCGAGTCGGTTGTGAGATTGTCGACGCCAGCGAAGCCCTCGACTGACGCCAACTTGCCCCCTGTAAATCGTGATGACAGGCGAAGCAATTCCACTCGGCCAGTTCAGGCCAAGGTCCGCGTCTCGCCTCGGCCAGTTCGGCCCGAATTCTCGTGAGCCTCACGGTCGCTTCTGCGGAGGCCACTTGACCAATCATCCACAAGTTTGCCTCCAGCCGAGCTGGTTCGGGCGGACGAACTTCGCGCGTCCAATCGACGTCGAAATATTGCCGCTTCCAGTCCTCGGCCACATTCCAATGTTTCGGAAGATTGCTGTGGTACGCAGACATCTCAAAGAACAATCGCGGATGACCGGCCGCGATCAGGTCGTGGTTCACGTCCTTACCGGCCGAGCCGACGTGACATTCGATGCACGCCCGGGTTCGCGTCAGCAGATCTCTCAAATCGCGAAAGCCGGTCAACGTCTTGTCTTTTCGAGTTAGCTTCTTCCACCGGGGGTGAGCATGCTCGGCCGCCCAGTGCTCGGCCGGTCCGTGACACTGCTCGCAGCCGACGCCGTCGAACGGAGGCAGTTCTCGGTGGGGAACAATGTCGCCGCGAATGACTCTGGCCGACTTCTTCGACTGTTCCAACAAGCCCTGCGCCGCTGCGGTTGTCGGCGAGTGACAGTTCAGACAGACCGCTGATTCGTGAGCCGGTTTGGGCAAGCTCAGGTTCCGCGTCATCTCGCGTGAAAGATCGTTGAACAGTACCGAATACGCCCGCGAGTGCGGATCACGTTGCAACCAGGCGGAGTATTCACCGCCGATCCCATTGGGATGTTTCAATCCGCCATGACAGCCGGCCGCCGCGCACGATGCCGTACCCAACAATCGGGACGCCGGCTGTGATTCCTGCGCGTCTGCAATGGCGCTGCCCATCAGGACGCAGGCCAGAACGAATGCCAGAGATCGGTTGCGCGTGCGTGCCATGTCGTTTGCGAATGAGTTAAGTTTCGTAGGCAAGCTCGCCAGAGCTTGGGCGGTGTGGAACTTCCCCAAAACTCCGCCGAGTTTGGTTATGGTCTGAGGCCGAAGTGGCCGTTGAGTTTTTCTTGGGCCGGGTCGTGATATCGATGGCACTCGACGCAGTCGGAGCGTGCTCCGTGCTTTGATTTCGACAGCAGTTCTTTCAGGGAATGTTCTTCCGCGCCCGCCTTTGCACTCACGGCCGCCGACTTTGACGCCACTAGTCCGTCCGCCCAATCGGACGGATGCTCAGAATGACAGGCCCGGCAAACGGCGATCGATGGGATAAGCACGTCGCCCGTGCTCTTGCTCGTCCCAACTTCTGAGTGGCACGCGGTGCAGTTCAGCAAACGATGCGGTTCGTGATCGAATTCGCCATTGAGCAACCAACGCTGGGGAATGTTCGGTGCGACGACACGCCAATCGGCGAACGACGCCGGGGCTTGCGCTGCGACAGGCTCGACCTGATGGCAATAACGGCAACCTCCCGAGGCTTCGTACCCAAACAGACTGTGGCGATGTTGCTGAGCCGACGTCTCGGCCTGGCCGATGTCATCAAGCAGTGTCTTTGCTTGATCCTTATTGAGCCGGCCAAAGTCGCGATGACCGGGAATGGGCCGCTGCTCCATAACTTGTTCGTCAGCAGCCTTCGGTAATGGCGCGTTGCCGCGGAGAATTCGCAGCGTGTAGACCTCGGTTAAGAATCCGCGCACGATGTCCGGCGATTCGTGCGGAACCGACTGGCCGGGATAGCGATCGTTGTCGAACAGCAGCGGATGACACTCGCGGCAGTGGCGGTCATAACGGACCGGCTGCATGAAGCGACGTTCGTAGTCCGGTTCGTGGCAGACTTCGCAGCTTCGAGACAAGTCCGTGAATTTCCGGTCCTTGCCGATCAGCCCGTAAATCTGCTGACCGCTCGCGTCGTATTCCGCCTTTAAGTGAACGGCATGATTGAAGCGAACTCGGCCGCGATCCTGCCACCGTGCTGACGGTTCGCCCGGCCGCAGGAAGTGCTCCAGCACCTTGCGGGCAAGATGCTTTCCGGAGATGTCCCCGCCATCGGCCTCACGCGTGGCCAAGCGATGCAGTGCGAAATCGGGATGCCCGCCGGGCTCGTCAAACTGCATGACGTGTTTAGCGAACGTTTCGGTGGGACCGCGATTCGTCTTCAAATCGGTATGGCAAGCGATGCAGTGCCGATTGCTGGGACGATACAGCATCTCCGAGCCTTCGTGTTCCTGATGGCACGCGGCGCAAGAGATGTCACGATGTGCGGGAATCTGGTTGTCGTGGTGCGCGGCCACTCGGTGACAGGTTTCGCACTTCGAGTTTTCAATCGAGTGCCGGTCGTCGCTCAACGAAACCAGTCGTTGCAATGGAGTCCAGGTGGAGTGGCACGCCGCGCAGTTGTTTTCGATCAATCGATGCGGAGTGGTCACGGGACCGGCTTGATAGATCGAGTTTTCTCCGCGCACGTACTTGAGCGAGACCCACAGCAGCGAACCGACTCCGGCCCACAACGCCAACCACCACGTCGCGCGCCGAAACCGGTTCGGATGCGTATGCACTCCGATCTCCACGCGACTGGAAAGTTCTCGGCTGGAACGAAGCATGGTTCAATATCCCGATGTCCAAATCCCGATGTCCAAATCCCAACGATCACATTTCAAATCTCAGATTTCAGATTCTGGAAATTGGGATTTGGACATCGGGATTTGTTTGTTGCTCATCTTCCCCACGGCACGACGCGGAGCGATACGACGACGTGCGCTACGAACAATACCAACAACGCGATCGACGGCGGAATGTGCAGGATCAGCCACCAGTGCATCCAACGGTGCAACCGTTTCTGCAACACGAATTGCCGCCGCTCTTCACAGAACGATTCAATTTGGTCGATCGATTCATGCAGTTCACCGGGCAAGTCGGATTTCAGTTGAGCGAACAATCGCCGCGCACTGACAGCCTCACCCAGTTCATGCTGCGGCGAGCGGCCGGTGTCCAGAAATGGCCGGACGATCTTCACATGGAAGTCACTCAGCACCGCGAGCAATGCCGTCGGAATCACCACGGCTTTCGGCTTCGGCGGGATAGCCGCGCCCGCAGTCGGCTTCAGCATCGGTCCCGGTTTCTTGACTGCCGCTGCAGCCGCCGGTTGGTCCGCGGGCGAGCCTTTGGAAGCGGACATCTTGGCCCGCATGATTTCCATCGGCGACAGCTTCTTCTCCAAATCTTCGCCGGCAACAGGAGTTGCCGGCGCAGACGTAGGCGATGTCGCTCCCGCGACTCGCATTCCCGCCAGTGCCGAGATGACTGTGCCCTCCGCTGGGGGCTCGCTGGCGGGAATGCGAGTCGCGGGAGCGACATCGCCTACTGGCGGGAGTGGCTTCGCGGCTATGGCGGGGCCTTCGGCGGCGGGACTTTTCTTCGCGTCGGCGTCGGGCAGCGGGACATTGGCATAGACCTTCGCCAGTTCTTTCGGGAAGTCGGATTCTCGCTTGAGCACTCGCTGTTGTTGCAACACGGCCTCGGCGAATGGCTTTAAGGCTTCAAACTCCACATCCAGCGGACCGGTCTGTTTGGCGACCAATTGATCCGCGCGGAACAACATCGTCCGCGAGAGGAACGGAATCTGAGTGACCATTGTTTCCAAAGGAATTCGCGTCGTAAGCAGCCGCGGAATGACTTGTTGGAACGCCAGCCCGGCGAAGCCCGTCACGACCACCAGTCCAAAAGAAACCCACAATAAGTTTTCGAGCAATCCGCCCCAGCCGAATCCCGAATGAAACAAAATCAGAATGAAACCGACCGTTCCCAACCAGAGGTGGGCACGCAGCCAGAACTGGGCCGAGCCAACGCGCCAGGTCGGCAGCCGCTTGCGAACCGCCAGTAACGCGGCGATGACCATGAAGACCGAACCCACAATCCCGAAGGTCAAGCCCAGCAGGCCGCCGCCAGTGACTCCGTGAACCAATGTGGATTGGCCGACCGTATACGCCAGCCCCGCGCTGACAATGAGCAGCGTGCAGCCCACGAACCACGGCTTGTGCGTCCGATCAATCAGCACGAGCGGCCTCCGGGAAGAAATCCAAATGTCCAAATCCCAAGAAGAAATCCCAATGTCCAAATCCCAATGTCCAAATTAGGAATAAGCTCCAATTCTTTCTCCGGAATTTGGACATTCGAAATTGGGATTTGGGATTTGGGCATTTGGCCACCTATCTCTTTCCACTCAAAAAGAAATCTTGAGCGTTGACGCGTAACGCCGCGTCGTGCGGACAGGCGTAGACGCAGGATGGCTCTTGGCTGGGGAGCGAACTGCACAAGTCGCAGACGACTGCTTGTTCGGTGATCGACTTGATATCGGCTTCTGTGCCGAGTGCGGCTTTCGCTTGCGGGCTGAGTTCCACCGGTTCGGTCAGCGGGTTCATCACGATCGAGCCGTAAGGGCATTGGTCGGCGCACATGCCGCAGCCGATGCACCAATTCTCGATGACGATTTCTCCCTTGTCGCCGCGATTGATCGAGCCGACCGGACAGCCGATCATGCAGACCGGATCGAGGCACGAGCGGCAAGAGATGGGGACCAAGTAGTTCTCGAACCGCGGTCCGTCGAGATACAGCCGCGTGCGGCCGTCGTCGTGAGCCGCCACACATGCCTCGACGCATTGGTTGCAGCGCGTGCAACGGTCGAGGTCGATCAGCATCAGCTTCCGGCCTTGAATCAGGCCGAGTTGCTCGAACTCCGGCGACTGTGCCTGACTGGCAATCAGTGTTGCGACATTTGACTGTGTACGTTCGGCCGACCGCTGTCGTCGCGCGGCAATGACTTGCTCGACCTTCGCTTTGAGTTTGGGCGAGGTTTCAACCAGCTTTTGAAAGGCAGCGTCGCTGATCTTAACCAACTCGACGCGCGAAGGAACGGCTCCCGTGCGCGAGTCGGGGACGCGCTGATTAGCACCGCCGTCGGGATGGTCGTAGGCATAGACTGTCGCACTGCGCGGCTCGGCTGCCATGACGCCGATCTCGCCGAAGTAGTCACCGCGGCCGAGATAACACAACGTGCGACGCGGTCCGGCAGTGGCCGCTCGACGAGGCATGCCGTTGGGGAAAACATGCTCCAACAGCAGTCGCAGGAACGTCCGCGATTCGACGTCCGACCACTTCTTCGGATCGTCCGGATAATCGGTGATCGCCAGCGCGATCGCTTCGCTATCGACCGCCACCGCGACATCGGCCGTCGTCTTGCCGAGCTGCGTGTGCAGATCCCCTTTCCGTATGAACTCGTTCAGTCCGTCGAGCAGTGTCCGTTGATCGGAGTCGGCCGGCGACTTGGACTCGGCCAGCGTGGCCGCCGCGTCGCGAGCCGATTGCGGCAGCGCGGCAACAACCTTCGATTTCAGATTTGAAATCTCAGATTTGAGATTTGCGATCTCACTTCCCAGCGCCGCCCACTTTGCCGCTGTGAACTCTGCCGCGCGAGCCTGCGTCCAGGCGTTGGCGACGACTTTCACCAACCCACTGCGAATCACGAAGAACGACTCCGAAGGGTCGAACTGCTCGAAGATCATTCCGCCGGTCGGCACTTCGATCAGCTCAATGGCATCTCGTAGCGTGGTGAATTCAGCGTCGGACAAGTCTTCGAAGATCGACAGCCGGCGGATATGACTTTCGAGCACTCGCTTCTTGTAGACGGCATCCATGCGCTCTTTGTAGGCCGGATCGTTGTGCAACATGTCGAGCACATTGCGCAACATTTCGAGCAGGTAGCAATCGCGCTCGGCCAAGACGGTTGCCGAGCGGGGCGCGCGATTCATGCAGCTCATTTCACCGAAGAGATCCCCTTCGTGCAGTGGAGCCATCTTGGTGGCAGCGTTGACATCAGCTCCGTCGATGGCAATCCACTTCGGCAACTTACGCCCCAGTGACCTGCGGCCGGTTAGCCAGCGAGCGGCTTGCTGCCACAATGACCTGCGAACCTGCGGCCCGTCCAAATTGACCAGCAAGTGTGCGGTGGCTCGGTGTCGCAGTGCGAGGTCTTCTTTGTTTTCCGGCCGTTCGATTTCCTCGGCCTGCGGACGAAGCTGCTCGATTTCGGCGAGGCATTCGCGTTCTCGTTGCTTGAGCTCGGAGACGCTCAACGGGGCCAAGTACTGATGCAGCGTTGCCGTCGGACTGCCGGCAGTCTTCGCGGTCAGAACATCTCGAATCGCTTTGAGCTGCGACTCGCGGAGCTTAATGACGTCACGCGTGGTCAGAATCGTAAAGGCCGTCGCGCCAGCCGCACCTTGCTCGCACAGCACTCGTCCGGCGGGACATTTCCGCAGCAGCGTCGATCCGGGAAATTTGTCGAACGACGGAGTCTTCTTCAGCGACTCAAAGATCGACAGCACTCCGAGCTCATCGCTGGTCAGCAGTTCGTCATCCGGCCCGACCGGCGCGGCAACGTGTTGAAACTCCGCCGGTATATTGGTGACGATCCGCGCCATTGCGTGCTCCACTGCCTCGTGCATGCATCAAGAATGCAACGGCAAGTTAGGCGCGAACGCTCCCGTTGTGAAGCGACGCACCGACAAGACAGGCTAGCGCGTCTTCAAGACTTAAATCACGGGTTGTGAGCGGCAAGGCGTCAGCCGGCGTCAGCCCCCGGACATCCCCCACTTCTGAAGACAATTTTTGAAACACTCATCTTCGCTGATCTTCACTCATGACTTCTGGTTGTTCTGCCTTCCTGAGCGAAGATCAGTGGAGATCAGAGTTCCTGTTTTCTAAGTCCGTGCTCCGGTCTTCTGTCTTCAGGCCCGAAGGGACGTCACTCGAAAGCCCAGGGCAACGCCGGCAACGCCCTGGGTCAAC
>JAYVSP010001037.1:0-11067 GCA_043775215.1 Planctomyces sp.
GGCAAAGCCGGATTGCTCGTGCCGCTCGACAACGTCCCGGAAGCGTCCGTCGTCGATGGCATCCACATCATTCCGGTTGGATCGCTGACGGAGGCGGTCGGTTTTTTCGCAGGGCAATTGGACATCGAGCCAGCAGACTTCAGTTGGGAGCAGGCAGTCTCGGCGTTCGGGAATTACGACGTCGATTACTCGGACGTGAAGGGGCAAGAGTCGGCGAAGCGAGCGGTCGCTGTCGCTGCGGCTGGCCGGCATCATCTGTTGATGATCGGCTCGCCAGGCACGGGCAAGACGCTGCTCGCACGCCGCCTGGTCACGATCTTGCCGCCGCTCAGCCCGGAAGAAAGTCTCGAAACGACACGCATCTGGAGCGCCGTCGGACGACTGGACCGCGGGCAGTCGCTCGTTCTGCAACGACCGTTTCGCTCGCCGCATCACACGATCAGCGAGGCGGGACTCGTCGGCGGAGGCAGCACGCCGAGTCCAGGCGAGATTAGCCTGGCTCATAATGGTGTGTTGTTTCTCGATGAGCTGCCCGAATTCAACCGCCGCACGCTGGAGGTGCTGCGGCAACCGCTCGAAGAAAACAATGTGACGATCAGCCGCGCGATGGGGAGCGTGACATTTCCCGCCAACTTGCAGTTGATTGCCGCAATGAATCCTTGTCCCTGCGGCTATCGCGGCGACCCCAAACGGAACTGTCAATGCGGGCCGATGCAGATTGAACGCTACTTGTCCAAGATCAGTGGACCGTTGCTGGACCGCATCGACATTCACGTCGACGTCCCCGCCGTGCCGTTCCGCGAACTGTCCGATGGCCGAATCGGCACGAATAGCCAAGCCATGAAAGAGCAGGTCGTCGCTGCTCGCGAAATTCAGAATCACCGCTTTCGAGACACTCCCGGAATGGTCAACGGCAAGATGTCGACGCGACAGGTGCGCCAGTTTTGCAAGCTAGAGCCTGATGCCGAAACGCTGCTCAAGCAAGCAATGGAAGAGATGGGCTTCTCCGCGCGAGCCCACGACAAAATCCTGCGCGTCGCCCGCACTCTGGCCGATCTCATCCAGTCCGAAACGATCAAGCTCGACCACTTGAACGAAGCAATCAACTACCGCACGCTCGACCGCACCTATTGGGCGTGAGGCGGCGAAGTATTCGTCCGATCGGACGCCAACTTGCCTCCGATGCGGCTTCGTGTACGTCTGAAGGCTGATTACGACCTCACCAAGTTTCCGACATCAGCTCGTGTGATTCTGACGGCGCTGAAAAAGTACGGCATGTTCCTGGCTGATAACGGCAGCGATTGGTTCGTCACGGGCGCGCCCGACAACCGCTGGAACGACGACGAACTGCACACGCTCAAGCGGGTCAAGGGCCGCGATCTGGAATGCGTCGAGACGGGACCACTGCGGACGGAGTAGCACAGGCGCCGAGGGTGCGACCTGGAATGTCACCAGAAGCAATCATTGATCGCTTGGAGCAACTCGTCCGCGAACGGATGCGCTGAACCTCGCTGGGCATTTGTTTGTTCGTCGCGTCTTGAGACCACGCCCTTCCCAAAGCCTCAGGACGTGCCACCCGTCCGGTTGGCGGACGTCGCGGATGGGCAGTAAGGTCTTCTCGCTGGCGGAACAACAGCTTGACGCCAAGCTGAAGGAGCCTACCGCAAGCGCTCAGTCTCAACAGTCCCGCTGCGAACATTGCGGCAGCACTGTGCCCGCTGGAACCCCGTGCCCGAACTGCGGCGCACGAAACGGAACCTAAGGGCGCACGGAACTACGAACGAGCAGCCTACCCTCATCCGGTTTTTACCGCCCCTTCCGTGACCAATCGCGGTGGGCGAACAACAGCCGACGGATCAATGCACATTTCACTTTGTGCGATCCTTCCACTTCCACAGCGAAAGGGTTTGAGAATCATCTTTCATAAGCTGCCCGCGCGCCACGCAGTTGCGAATCGCGTTCAACTCAATTTCAGATTGCGGACGGTTGACGTGCTCGATCCATTGTCGCGGCCGCGAAATCGGCCAGTCGCTGAGCAATGCCTTCTGCTCTGGAGTGCCGGTCGCGCGGCCATACAAACTTCCCCAACGCCAATCTTCGGCGCGTTCGCAGAGATTGGCTCGCAGAGCATTTCGTTCGACGTACCTCATCACTTGATAAAAGTAGTCTTCCGTCTCGACGGGAAACGATTTGAAGCGGGCCTGGTACAAGTGCCCCTCACCGACGACGTGCCGATGTTTTTGCCAACGGGTGACGTGAGTCACGGACAACCGTTGCATGAACAGCGCCAAATCCTCATCCCCTTCGGGCCACATGACAAAATGCCAATGATTGGGCATCAAGCAATAGCCGCAGATTCGCATGGGCAATTTTTCCAGCGTTTCGGCAATGATCCGTTCAAAAGCGGTGTAGTCTGCATCCTTGTCGAACAACCGGCGGCGCCCGACGCCGCGATTCAAGACATGAAAGATCATTCCGCCGGGAGTCACACGAGCTTTGCGTGGCATGATCTGAGGAAACGTAACCACGCCAAGGGCGGCCGTCAATTAAATGGACCTGTCCCCTTTGTTTGCCCCGAAATCCCAGCACTAATGGGTGCGTCGTATTTGTTCTCCCAGACTTTCACGATCTCAGACGCGTCGGCACCGTGTTTCATTACGCCTCCCCAAATGAACGACATCGCAATACATACACACACTCCGAATAAGTCATGTTCTCTATTGCCGACAAATGCTTTTCTCATTACGAGCA
Organism: Planctomyces sp.; assembly: GCA_043775215.1. Classification (GTDB taxonomy): domain Bacteria; phylum Planctomycetota; class Planctomycetia; order Planctomycetales; family Planctomycetaceae; genus SXKJ01. Next base: position 2,752 of record JAYVSP010001037.1, read on the forward strand.
GTCTTTCGCAATTGCAGGTATGTCGATGACGGTACATCATCTGTTTAGTGTAGTCTCCAACGGCGTTAGACCGTCTAATTGGACCTAACACTCATGTTGCGTCATGGCGTTGTGCTATCAAACTGAATCCATCGACCGGCTGCGTCATAAGTGGACGGAAACAAAGGGGACAGGTCCATTAAATTAAATGGACCTGTCCCCCTTGTTTTCCTCGTCAAGATTGGTGCTGATGGGCGCTCACGAATGCGTCGAGACGGGACCACTGCGGACGGAGTAGCACTTTGTGAACGACGACACGAAAACGATCATCTGTCTGACTACGCCGCATCAATCCTCTATGCTTTTCAACCGACGAAGTTCAACCCAGCCGATGACGCACGACACTGTATCCCCTTTTCTCGTCGAATTCAGAAAGCATCAGGAATAGGAAGCTCCTCTAAGTCGCAATCATCGCACAAGGACTCCGTCACTAAGATCACATTCTTTGTCCTTGCGACGTAGCGAATACTATCTGATTCGGCAGCCGTCATTTCAATGCCGATGATCCACAACTCTTTAAGCTTGGGTAGTGAGAGCAATTGACTAAGTCGGCCGGCGCTGATCTTGGTATTGCTAATGTCGCAATAACTTAGAGACCTGAATTTTCTAATCGAGTCTACTGATCGATCAGTGATATCGGTATGTGCGACGCGGAGTAATCGTAACTTTCTCATTTGTGCTATTTGTGCCAATGTGTCATCATTTATGTTGGTCCCATTTAATCCAAGTGCTTCGATTGACTTCATGTTCGACAGGAGCTGAATGATATCATTATCAAGTTCGTTGTAATCGAGAAATATTGCCTGAACTCCCAGTCCAGATGCAAATCGCTTTCTCACAGTGTCAAGCGACAGTGCCTCCGATGTCGGACGAATCCAATACTCCGCAGTGGTAGCATCCAATGCAGATTTCAAAGTTGGAAATCGCTCGGCGTGCATCTCGCTGAGGCTACGACTTTCAGATACTCGTGCCGAATTCACCACTAAGAGAACTACACCGAGCGTCAGCATTGCTGCGAGTCCAATTCCGTGCGAGTAAATCAACATAATTCCCTCCTCGATTGGTGCATAGTGATTAAAGATTCCAGACATTGCCATCGTCACCCGCGATATATGTTGGGGTGTCGATCCAGTCAATTGTGTAACCCGATGCAGTTGCAGTCACGCGGAATTTCCATTTTAAGTATCCAATAGGTGTAATGTTTCCTCCGGCAGACTCCGCAACGTAAGTTTCAAACGACCATTCTCGTTTCTCCTGCTGGAGCACCCGTTGGAAGTGTTCGCCGTTTCGAGATAACTCATCTGCGACCGAAAGACTCATCTTGAATAAAGCTTTTGGATTTGCCGGATCACTGAAATCAGCTTTCTTATCAAGATTGACAATTGGTATTTGAAGTGGCCAACCTGGCCTATCGAGCATATTTGCTTCGCCAAATGCAAAACTTTGGCCTACGTACCGCTGCGGATGGTTTGGATCGGCAACCGCACCATCAAGCCCCCATGGCGCTTGTACTTGGGTAGACGTCGTGTTTGTATTCGGGTCAGTAACCGTTGCGGTCCTCATGCGATATTGAATGAAATAGGGCATTAATGCTGCGGGCACTCCGGGTGAGCGTTGCAGCCCAAAAGTGACCTGGACACCTGAGACCAAGGCGAATCCCTTTCTGTTGAATTCTTTTGCTAGTTGATTCTTTGTCAGTGTGACGATGCCAGCAACGGACGGCTGTGTGATTGGAACGCCACCGACGAACCCGACTCCAACAAACTCGTTCTGATAGGTACTTTCCTCGTGCCGTAAGGTGAGATTTGGTGTAATTGACACAGAAGCGGCGCCCGCTCCTGGCGGCGAAACAGTCACACCGGGAGGCGCGATTAGCGCTGCATCAATGCCAAGGCTGAGGTCAGCAAAGTCTGTGATTCCATTGACTGTCGTGACAGAAAAACGCGCAGTGAATGATGTCGCGGTCGTCGGGTTTCCGAGCAACCCGAGGGCATCGATGTCATCGACAACGACATTTGAAGGATCCCATGTGTCTGCAGTCACGATCATATATACGTCGGGAATCCCGTCGTAATTGATGTCAACTGAGTAACTAGAAATCGTTTGCCCCGAATCAACATCGGCGTGCAATAGGAAATGCAGTAAGCCACCAACTGCGCCAACACCAGCGCCCATCATGTTGGAAATGACATCATCGTAAATGAGAGAACTCGAGTACAATGTTGAACCACCGTCATCATCATCGGCGGTAACAGTGATTGTAACAGTCTGGTCGGTTGAGAGCTGATATTGATGCATTCGCGAGACTGAAAATGGCCCAGTGCCGCTGAATGTTAGCGTTTCGTATCGTTCGACCGACGGCCCTGCGCCCCAGTCAATTGTCACCGTAAGCGGGTCTGCGGTTCCGGCTGGATCGGAAACATCAAATCCAAGGGAAAACATCTGGTTCTCATGCACTGTGATACCTGTCGGGTCAGTCGTGACGGTGATGGTCGGTGCTACGTTTGTGATCGTCAGCGATCCCGGCGCTGTTACGACGTTTGTATTCGCGTCAACCGCCTTGATGGTATAGTTGATGATGCCATTATCTTGGGCAGGGACCATAAACGAGAATGTCCCCGTTGGATAGACGGTTTGCGGGCCATCCCAAGTCGTCCCGCCATCGGTTGACAAATACATGTTGACGGGGTCGGAAATGTCGTCCGACACGGTTCCAGTGACGTTGGGATACGAACCCTCTGGCGCGGTCGCCTGAGAGTTATCGACGATCGTTGGAGGATCGCTCCCCGGCACCGGGACTTCGTTGAGCGTGTAAGAGACCGAACCCGACGAACCGCCGTCATCGTCGGTGGCGCTGAGGGTGATCGTGACGGTCGGTCCTGTGATAAGGCCGTATTGGTGGCTCAAGGAGAATGAGTCGTTTGGACCGTGGCTGAAAGTTTCCGTCGTTCCGTCCCCCCAACTGACGGTCAATGTCTCCGTGTCAGACATGCCAGGATCCGCCAGGTTACCGGAGATCATCATCAAGTATTCATTGTCGTAAATCGTCGTTGGCGGTGGGCTACTGACCGTGAGTGTCGGCGCAACATTGGTGACGGTCAGCGACCCCGACTGCGTGACCACGTTCGAATTGGCATCGACCGCTTTGATTGTGTAATTGATGACTCCGTCGTCTGGAGCGGTCGTCATAAAGAAGAATGAGCCTGTGGGGTAGACATCCAGCGGGCCTTGCCATGTGGTTCCGCCGTCGGTCGTCACATACATATGCACCACGTCGTAGCCGTCGTCCGAAACTGTGCCTGTGATGCTGGGATATGAACCTTCGGGTGCGGTGGTGGCTGTATTGTTCACAATCGTCGGAGGAGCGCTTCCCGGTGCGGCCACTTTCGTCAGCGTGTATGACACGGAAGTGGCTGATCCTCCATCATCGTCGATCACATTGAGGATTATCGTCACCGTTGAGGCTGTAATCACGCCGTACTGATGGCTCAAGGAGAAGGAGTCATTCGGCCCGTGGCTGAGATTCTCCGTCGTACCATCACCCCAGTTCACGGTCAGTGTTTCGGTGTCCGACATTCCGGGATCGATCAGGTCGCCCGAGATCATCATCAGATATTCATTGTCGTAGATGGTGGTTGGAGGAGGGGTGGTGACTGCGATCGTGGGAGCAACGTTGGTCACCGTCATTGAGTCGGATGTCGTGACGACGTTGGCATTCGCATCGACGGCCTTGAGCAGATAGTTGATGACGCCATCGTCCTGGGCATTGGCCATAAAGTAAAACGATCCCGATGGGTAAACGCTCTGTGGACCTTCCCATGTGGCTCCACCATCGGTCGACAAATACATGCTCACCATGTCGTAGCCATCGTCCGAAACTGTGCCCGTGATGCTGGGATATGAACCTTCCGATGCGGTCGTCGCTGTATTGTTCACAATCGTCGGGGGAGCGCTTCCCGGTGCGGCTACTTTCGTGAGCGTGTATGGCACGGAAGAGGCTGAACCTCCATCGTCGTCCGTCGCTCCGAGGGTGATTGTTACCGTGGAGCCTGTAATCACTCCGTACTGATGGCTTAATGAGAAGGAGTCATTCGGCCCGTGGCTGAGATTCTCAGTACTGCCATCGCCCCAGTTGACGGTCAGCGTTTCGGTGTCCGACATTCCGGGATCCATCAGGCTGCCTGAAATCATCATCAAGTATTCATTGTCGTGGATGGTGGACGGCGGAGGGGACGTGACGGAGATCGCGGGAGCAACATTGGTGACCGTGAGTGTTCCGGATGTCGAAGTGACATTCGAGTCGGTGTCCGTCGCTTCAATCGTGTAGTTGATCACGCCATCGTCCTGAGCATTGGCCATAAAGTAAAACGAGCCGGAAGGGTAAACGCTCTGCGGACCTTGCCAAGTGGCTCCACCGTCGGTCGACATCCGCACGCTCACCATGTCGTAGCCGTCATCTGAAACAGTCCCCGTGATACTCGGATACGAACCTTCTGAGGCAGTTGCGGCTGTATTGTTCACAATCGTGGGGGATGCGCTCAAGAGTTGTCTGAACTCAAGTTGTTCGATTGCATACACGGTTTCCGTATGACGCCGAGCGCGACGTTGGTGACAGGCCGCTCGAATCCGTTGACGCAGGCGAGACAGAATGCGATGCAGGACGAAGGACTTCATGGGAACCTCCAGAAAATGATGTGGAGAAGTCAACAAAAAAAGCCAGTCGCTCGAAATGAGCGGCTGGCCATCGGAGAGAAGCGGAATCGAATTGTGACAGTTTCAGCGTTGGGCGTTGGGCGTTCATCATGCGTCCACGTGCGAGTGAAGTGAATCGTGGATTGAGAACTCAGGCCGAGATACAGTGAGGATTGTTCCCAAGAATGCAAGGGCCAGAGTGATGTCGTTGATGCGTCATCGACGAAAACTTCCCTGAGATCGTGAAATCTGTGAGGCTTTCCCTGATACTGGGCGACGAAGAACTGCACATGCTCAAGCGGATTAAGGGTCGCGAATCTGGATTGGGTCAGAGCGTGCCACCCAGATTCCCTCGTTCTGGCGAACGCGGCTACCGGACGTCTCCCGGTCACTTTCCGAATGCGCAGAACCGGAAGTAAATCTCCGCCGCTTGGCGGAGTTGTTCGATGTCGATCCATTCGTTGACCGTGTGAGCTTGAGCGATGTCGCCGGGGCCGAAGACGACCGAGGGAACTCCGGTGGCCGCGATGCGCGAGGCGTGAGTCCCGTACGGCACGCCAACCTTTCGATGCGTGCCGGCCACGGGAGTGATCTGTTCCAACAGCTCGTCACTCAACGGGCCGTTGTGTTCGTCTGACAATGAGACACCGACCAACCACGGTGGCAAATGCTCGACCTCGAAATCCAGTCGCGATTCCAAATGCTCACGGACTTGTTTGATCGCGTCCCAGCCGTCTTCGCCGGGGATCACGCGGCGGTCGATTTCGATCTCGCAACTGTCGGGCACGGTGTTGACGCTGATGCCACCTGTGATCCGGCCGACGCTCAGTGTCGCCGAGCCACACAGCGGATGCGGAGTGATCCGCTGCGGCAGCAACTCGGCAAATTCTTCGAGAGCCGTCAGGACGCGACCCATGCGGTAGAGCGCGTTGATGCCGTCTTGCGGTGTTGAGCTGTGACAGGCTCGGCCAGAGGTGCGGATCTTCCATCGCGTTGCTCCGCGGTGCGCGACAACAACATCGAGTTCAGTTGGCTCGGCGATGATCGCGACGTCTAGTGGTCGACTGATCAAAGAACCGGCTCGCTGTGGATCGGACCAGAGCAGCACCAAGTCATTCACACCCAGCGACGTCGATTCTTCATCGCATGTGCAGGACAGAACGAGGGAAGGAAGGGGCGAGGGAAGGAAGGGGCCACCCTCTTTCTTAAGTCACCACTTTAGCCGCCAACATCAGCAACCGGAATAGTCGGCGAAGCGTTGAGCAATGATGGCTCGCATTTGTGTCGTGGAACGCCAAACGGCAGGGACAACATCGGTCGGTCAGGGTCCGTGGATGGAGTTTGAGCTTGAAGCGTGTCGGCGCTCTTGCTTGCCGGGAGATGGCGGGCGTCGGCGGGTCAGGCGAAGAGCGCTCGGCTGTTCGAGATGCCTTGGAGCCAGCGGCGGTCACTGCGGGAGGCTTCGGTGGCGAGGCTTTCCGGGCGGCCTGCGGCGCGGCGGAACAGGCGGCTGAAATCTTGAATCAGGTCGAACCAGCCTTCTCCGGAAATCTTCAGCCGCGCGAACAGAGGTTGCATTTCGGCGGGGATCGCGCCGCGTTTGTCGCGACGCAGTTGCTGGCCGGTCCGGCGGCGGCGCGGTTGCAGTCCGGAGTGAGGCGAGAAGCGAATCGAAAACGGTCACGGTTGACCTCCGCGAATTCGCAATCCGGCGTCGTCAACCGACCACAAACATGTTTTGGGACATAGTGACTGGCAAACCACTCATGGAACGCTCTGGCTCATGCCTCAAAAAACGCACCTCGAAACAACCCCCGATTCCCATTCACTCTCGGCATTTGAGGCCTCTAATGAACTTGACATCCAACACAACCGCTGGGCTATGAGACACAATCCCTTCGGGATATCCACGAGTTCATCAGGCAATTCCACAACAAGCTTCATCGGACACCCCGCGATCGCAATTCAAATGGTCGGAGTCTCCAGGCCAACTCGCCGTGCGAACTTCTCGCGAGCACGGAGTACGGCGGCGTGGAGTTTCTTTTCCAACAGTTCTTGCGGCGGAAGTTCGGTGAGGTACTCGGCGACACGAATGCCGCTGCGGTCCAGGCGCAACAGCTTGACGTGCTCTTCGGACTTTCCCGCGCACAAGATCAAGCCGATCGGCAGTTCCTCGCCGGGCTGCATTTCATTCTCTTCCAGCCAGCGCAGGTACAACTCCATTTGCCCTTTGTCGGCGGCTTGGAACTTGCCGAGCGTCAAGTCGATGACCACCAACCGCCGCAATCGCCGGTGATAGAACAGCAAGTCGAGGTAGTAATCTTCGCCATCGACCGTGATTCGTTTTTGCCGGGCCATGAACGCGAAGTCGGTGCCCATTTCGAGAATGAACGCTTCCAGTTCTCGCAGGATGGCGGCTTCGATGTCCTTCTCATCGCGCGCATCGGTCAGGCCCAGGAAGTCCAGAAAGTACGGATCGCGGAAGACCAGGTCGGGCGTCAGTTGATCGCCATCGCGAAGTGCGGCCAGTTCGTTGGCGATAACGTCTTCCGGCTTCTTGCTGATGGCCGTGCGTTCGTAAAGCAGACGCTTGATTTGGTCCTGAAGCGTGCGAGTGCTCCATCGCTCGACTCGGCACATTTCGGCATAGAATTCACGTTTAAGCCGATCCTCAATTGAAATCAGCTCGCGAAAGTGGGGCCACGACAATTGTCTCATCAGTGATGAGACAATTTGCTCGTCGGGAAATATCTCGGCGAAGCGAATCATGTGGAACAGATTGGCTCTCGTGAATCCTCGCCCATATTCCTCGGTCAATTGTCTACTCAGTGCGTAGGCAATCTGCTCGCCGTACTCGGCCCGTTTCACCTGGAGCACATCTTCGCGGATGCGTTTGCCAATGTGCCAATACAGCCCGACGAGCGCCGAGTTCACCGTGCGTGCGACTTGATCGCGCGCGGCTTCGATCAGCGTCCGAACGTCGTTCAACAACCGATCGGTCGGCGCGACGCGCGACAGCGACGACTTGCGACTCGCCAACCGGCGACTCGCTTTCGGATTGGGAGCGACTTTCTTTTTTGCTTTTGCCATCTCGGTTTCCTCAAACAATCACCGGGCCGTCCTCCTTAAGCTTTGCCCGGATGACTTCTTCCGCCGATGTCAGCCACGACGCCAGGTCGTCTTCGTTCTTGATCGTTCCACTCGGCAAGCTGACATGCTGGTCCTTCGGCTCCAGCAACTTCGCAGCGGCGTTCAACGCCTTGGAAAAGCGAGTCGGCAGCGCATCAAAAAGCGCCCACAGCTCGCTCAGCTTGATCTGCCGTAGCGTGTCGAGGACTTCCTCGGTGGTCCCCACCGCGACCTTCGGCATCTCGCGAATTCCATTCGTGCCCAGGGTTTCATGTCGTTGGGACTGCATGATCTGCTTCCAGGTCGGCGATTCCGTCAAGGTTTCCAAACGTGCTTCGTAGTCTGCCGAAAACTTGGAATGAGCTTCGTTGAGTGCCGCCCGCAAGGCACTGGTCAGCTTCTCGACCATACCAGGAACCGGATCGGGATTGGCCAACAGCTTGCGTTGCTGCTCGA
>JAYVSP010001038.1:0-10688 GCA_043775215.1 Planctomyces sp.
CCGGGATAGCCGCCGCCGTCCACGTCTTTGTACCACTCATAGCGCGAGTTGAAATCCACTGTGCGGGTCAGGTGACAGCCAATGATGGTGTAAACGTCGTACGCTCGTTGTTGATAGCCGGGGGGCGGTTTGAAAAAAATCGGGGCCTTCGAGTAGGTCATCTGGGTATCGACGATCTGAAAGACCGTGCGGTTCCAATTGTGGAGCACTCCTAATTCGGCCGTGGTCGTATTGCCACTTTGGAAGAAGCCGGTCGGTCCGGTGAGGACCGTTCCCCAGACTTTCGTCCGTTGAGCGTCTTCATCGAGCCAATACGACAGGTTCGTGATGTAGTTCACCGAGTTGGTGCGGTTCGCGAAGAAGACGCCCCAGCCGCCGATCTCGATGCCGTTATACCAATCCAATTGTTTGCTGATATGCCAAATGGATGAGACTCCTGTATAACGTCCTTCTTCAAGGTTATACCAGGCATAATCGCTGGAGGTGAAATAGCGCTGCCAGGGCATGGCACCGACTGGGCCGAGAATGGTGGTCTGCCGTCCGGCTTTCAGGTCCACGCCCCCTTCGGTCCAGATCGGCAGGTGCGCGGTCAGGTTGAGATCGGTCCATTGCGCTCCGAACCGCGGATTCGTGTTCTTCCAGCCGCCCGCGGTCGGCCCCAGAAACGAGGCATCGGCCCCGGCGATGAACAGCGAGTTGAAACCCCAGGACCAATCGGCCTGGTCGAGCGGTTTGGAGACCAACAGACCGAGTTGCCGCAGCAAGAACTCATTGCCAAAGCGATTCATCACGGGGGCAATGTTGTTGCGACCGGGGCCGGTGGACCGGTACGTGTAGTCCATGTCGAGCCAGCCGGAAAACTTGAGCGGAGCCTGATCAGCGGTGTCGCCGTAGAACAGGTTTTGCAAAATCCCGACTTGGCTCAATGGCGTCGGTCCGAGCGGGCCATCGGGCGCGGGTGTTTCTGGGCACGCCCCATTCCGGTCGGCATCGCAGGCGTCGGCCGCGGCGAGATGAATCTCCATGGGGCCGGAGATAGACTGAGCGCTCAGAGTTCCCACGACTCCCCAAGTGATCGCCAGCGCGAGACAGTATTTCCATCGCATGCGTCCTACTTCGACGGAGTCCGGGACGAACTCGATGCCGGTTGGAATTGTGCCGGTTGTGACGATTGTTTGGTGTCAGCATTTGTGTCTTAGAGTCTTTGTCCGAAACATGCGCGTTTTTGGCGCGCGTGTTAGGCGATTGAAAATTGAGGATTGGAAATTGGCAATTGCAAATTGGAACGACGCTCGTCCGCATCAAATCTCCAATTTCCAATCTTCAATTTCCAATGATTTCACAATTTGGTTGCGGCCTGAGGCCGCCTTATGCCGCGGGAGTCGTCCGATGAAGGTTCCGCTTTCCGCACGCGACGTTGCCACTTGGTATTTGCCGGCGGTGATCGTTGCCGTGGCTTATTACGTAGCGGCCATGCTGGGGTTGCAACTGCAATTGCCGGGAACGAATTCGTCGCCGGTTTGGCCGCCGTCGGGGATTGGGTTTGCGGCGGTCATGTTGTGGGGCTATCGCGTCTGGCCGGGGATTGCGGTCGGAGCGTTTTTGGCCAACCTGCACACGTTGCCACAGACGGGGCCGGGGTTGGCGACGTCCTGCGGCATCTGCGTCGGGAATACCTTGGAGCATCTCATCGGCGTGTATTTGCTGCGTCGGTGGGTCGGCACGCGAAGTCCGTTTGAGCGCGCCCGCGATGTCTTCCGTTTCGCGGGAGTCGCGGCCATCTGTTGCGCGATCGCCAGTACCAATGGAACGGGCCAACTCGTGCTGTGGCGGATTTTGCCGACTGGTGTCCGGCCGGCCGACGTCTGGCTGACGTGGTGGTTGGGAGACACGGCGGGCATTTTGATTTTGGCACCGGTGATCCAGAGTTGGGTGCGGACTGAGTGGCAGGCTTGGCGTCGAGTTCAGGGGATCGAGGTGGCGGTGGTGTTGAGCGTGCTGTTGGCGATCTCGCATGTGCTGTTTGGTGGGTGGTTTTCGCTGTCGGCACCGCTGGCCTTCTTGATTCTGCCGGGACTGTTGGGGATCGCGTTTCAGTTCGGGCAGCGCGAATCGTCCACGGCTGCGGCGCTGGTTTCGGGGATGGCGATCTGGCACACGATTCATGGCCACGGACCGTTCGCGCGGCCGGAACTCAACGAGTCGCTGTTGCTGCTGCAAGTCTTCGTCTGCACGATTGCGATGACCGCTGTCACGTTGGCCGCCGCCGTCGCGGAACGAAAACGGTCCGAGGATGAACTGCGGACGCTCAACCTGACGCTGGAACAGCGAGTCACGGACCGGACCGCGGAACTGGCGCGGGCGAATTTGGAATTGGCTCGCAGCAATCAAGAGTTGGACGATTTCGCGTACATCACCTCGCACGATTTGAAGGAGCCGCTGCGCGGGATCGCCAACTTTTCCAACTTCGTGATCGAGGACGCCGGCGACAAACTCGACGACGATGGACGCTCAAAACTGCAGACGGTGCGGCGGCTGGCCGAGCACATGGAAACGCTGCTCAGCACGCTGTTGCACTTCTCACGCGTGGGCCGCACCGAATTGGCGATCCAGGACACCAAGCTGAACGATGTGCTGGCCGATGTCTTGGAATCGCTGCAAGTGCGGCTGCAAGAACTGAAGGTTGAGGTGCGAATTCCGCAACCTCTGCCGACGCTGCGTTGCGACCGCGTGCGCGTGGGCGAGGTGTTTCGCAACCTGATCACGAATGCGATGAAATACAACGACAAACCACAGAAGTGGATGGAAATCGGTTGGCGGCGCGAGAGCCTTCGCTCGGCCAGCACGGCCACGGAAGCTGCCTCATCCCGCGAGCACGACGGCACGCCGATTCCACCGTCGAACTCATCAGCCGGCACGCTGTTGCCGGATGGTGAACCCCATCCGAGTTGCGTTTTGTTTTTCGTCCGGGATAATGGCATCGGTATTCCCGTACAGCACCGCGAGTCGATCTTTCGCATCTTTAAGCGACTGCACGCGCGCGACAAGTTCGGGGGTGGCACCGGAGCGGGACTGACCATCGTCAAGAAGATCATCGAACGGCACGGGGGACGCATCTGGGTGGAATCGGCCGTCGATGAAGGGACAGCGTTTTTTTTTACCTTGCAGCCGGAATGAATCTCACGCGCTCGCAGATTTGTTCCAGGCGAGATTGCGAATCTGAAATCTGAAATCTGAAATCTGAAATTTCCTGACACGAACGAATTGCAGGTGCGGCGATTCCCGCCCCCATCCAGCTTGCCTGGATGCGGCGAACGATGGTCCGCTAGACACGGAAATCAAAAACATGATCAGACCCCATCCGCCTTGTGCGGATGGTGAAGAAGATCACAAGGCGGCTATCAGCAGAGAATCTGATTCACCATCCGCACGAGGCGGATGGGGTCTAACAAGTGGCGAGGATTTGTTGGCTAGCTGACGATCGTCGGCTCCATCCAGACAAGCTGGATGGGGGCCAAAAGTCGCACCTGCAATTCGTGAGAGTCAGCAAATCTGAAATCTCAAATCGAAAATCGAAAATCTCATGAGTCTGAGCAATCATCGCACGATCCTGTTGGTGGAAGACAGTCCCGAGGATTACGAAGCCACGCATCGCGCCTTGCGGAAGGCGGGCTTGGCGAATCCGCTGGTGCGTTGCGAGGACGGGGATCAGGCGCTGAATTATCTGTTTCGGCGCGGCGTCTTTACCGAGCCGGCCGCGGCACCCCGGCCGGCGCTCATTCTTCTCGACCTGAACATGCCGGGAACCGACGGCTACGAAGTCCTGCGACAGATCAAGCTGGACGACGATCTGAAGATGATTCCCGTGATCGTCCTGACGTCCTCGGACGACGAGCGCGACATTGAGGTGTGTTTTCGAGCCGGGGCCAACAGCTTCGTGACGAAGCCGGTCTCGCTGAATGGACTGTTTCAGGCGATTCAGCGGCTGAAGGAATTTTGGATCGAAATCGCCGTTTATCCCAAGAGCGAGTAAAAGCCATGATCGCCACTGATCGGCTGATCTTAATTGTGGACGACAGCCCGGAGGACCGCGCGACCTTTCGGCGGTATCTGATGCAGGGCTTGCGGCGCGGGGATGAAATCTTGGAGGCCGATTGTGGCCAGGCCGGACTGGATCTGTACTTTTCGCGGCAGCCCGATTGCGTGCTGGTCGATTATCGCTTGCCCGACCTCGATGGCTTGGAATTCCTGCAGCAGATGAAACTCGATCACAACGGCGAGTTCGACGCGGTGGTGATGGTCACTGGCGAGGGGGACGAGCAGATCGCGGTGCAAGCCATGAAGCTGGGCGCGATCGACTATTTACCCAAGTCGCGGATCAATAGCGAACTTCTGTTGCGAGCGGTGCGCTATGCGATCGAACAGAAAGACCTGCAGGACCGAAACCGGCAGGTCGAGCAGCGGCTGCATTTGATCACGGAGCAGCTACCGGCATTGCTTTGGACGACGGATCTCGAGGGCCGATTCACGGCACCTCCGCCGCACGGACTGCTCAACGCGGGAGTGGGATCCCAAGTACTCATTGGCCTGTTGCTGAGCGACTTCTTTAAGACGGATGACGCCACGTTTCCGCCCCTCGCCGCGCTTCATCGCGCCGTCCAAGGTGAGCCGACGACGTTCCAAATCGAATGGCAAAACCGTTCGCTGCACTTACGCACGCAGCCGTTCCGGGATCGTCGGCATCAGATCGTGGGCACAATTACGGTGGGCATCGACGTCACGGCTCAATCGCGCCTGGAACATCAGTTGGACGCGGCCCGGCACGTTCAGCAAATGCTCTTGCCGCACACGAATCCCAGCGTGCCTGGATTTGACGTCGCGGGAGCGATGTTTCCGGCGCTGCAAACGGCCGGTGACTATTACGATTTCTTGCCACTGGCCGGCGAGGAATGGGGTTTGGTGGTCGGCGATGTCAGTGGCAAGGGGCTGGGCGCGGCGCTGGTCATGGTCGAACTGCGAGCCTCGTTGCGGTCCCAGTTGCAGAACGTACACGATCTTTCGGAAGTCCTGCGGCGGGCGAACCAACTTTTGCTCCAGGATTTTGACGCCGCGGAGTTTGTCACCCTGTTTTTTGCCCAGCTCAATCCGCGGACCCGGATGCTGACCTACGCCGGCGCGGGCCACAATGGCTTTCTGTTGAAGTCGTCCGGCGCGGTGATCGAACTGCCCAGCACCGGGATACCGCTGGGGTTGCTCGATGATCCGGACCTCGCCGCCAGCCCCACGATTCCGCTGAGTCCCGGCGATCTGGTCGTGATTCTCACGGACGGTTTCCACGAAACGTTGGCCGCCGGTGAACTGCTGGGGATCAAGCGTGTGCTCGCGGCCATTCAGCAAGTCCGCGAGCAACCCGCCTCACAAATCCTGGCCGCCCTGTATCGCGTCGCACGCGACTTCGCCGGCGACGGTCCGCAGCAAGACGACATGACCGGTGTGGTCATCAAGTGCTTGCCCGAAAGCGCGTGACAGCCTCCCGCAGCTTCCGCATCCGGCTCGCCTGAACCAGCGGCCAAGCCGTCGGCGCGACCGATGAACTCGGCTTCGCGGCCTTCGATGAACCGTGCCACGTCTCCGACCTGCACGCCACGAACCTGCACCTCATGGGCCTCGACCACGAACGCCTGACGTTCTTCTACAAAGGTCTCGAAGAACGCATTACGGGGACACGAGACAACGTCGTGACGAAGGCGATTGCGTGACACAACACTGAGCAAATTGCTGGAGATTGTACTCAGTGCAAGACGTGATGGAACTTTGGATTTAATCGCGGTAGTTTGTGGTTGCTGAGAACGACCCACCTTGTGTTCCGAAGGGCTCAACCTCAACATGGCCACGAAGTACCGAGACCTGATCAAGCAGTTGGAAAGTTACGGTTGGACTCTTGAGCGAACCGTTGGCAGTCACATGCAGTTTCGGCACCCGACCAAATTAGGAACGGTCACAGTGCCGGCTGGTGGAAAGCTTGGCAACGAGGTTCCCCCCGGAACTCTCAACAGCGTTTTGAAACAAGCTGGTCTGAAGTGAGGTGTGTCATGGATTATGTTGCGGTGATTGAACGAGCCTCTGACGGCACGTTTTCCGCTTATGTGCCCGACCTTCCCGGTTGCGTCACGAGTGGCGCGACTCTTGAGGAAACGCGAGCACTGATCGAAGAAGCGGTTAGTCTGCATCTGGACTCGATTCGGCGGCATGGCGAGCCGATTCCTTCGCCATCGACAGCGACACATGTGGTTCACGCCGCGTGACTTCCGATCGTCGAACCGAAATCGTCTAACGCGAGAACGCCAAGAGTCATCAACGAAGAGGAGGACATCATGCGTCGGACATTGTCAGTGAACGTGTTGCATTTCTGCTTGGCTCTGCTGACCGTAATCGCGTTTGTCGGTCAGACCAATGCAGCAGACGACGGCAAGCGAGGCTTTGTCGAAAAGGTTTTCAAGGACGACACGGGCCAGCATCGTTATGCGGTATTCGTCCCGGCGGCTTATTCGCCCAGCAAAGCATGGCCGGTGATTCTGTTTCTGCACGGGGCCGGGGAGCGTGGGACCGATGGCCGGGCACATCTCAATGTTGGACTCGGCCCGCTGGTGAAGGCACGCGAGTCGAACTTTCCGGCGATCGTCGTGTTTCCGCAGTGCGAGAACACGCGCGGCCGAGTACTCGAAGGCTGGCTGGCTAATTCGCCCGATGCGAACCGTGCCTTACGAATTCTGGAACAGGTCGAGAAGGATTATCGCATTGATCCGAAGCGACAGATTCTGACCGGCTGGTCGATGGGCGGAATCGGTGCCTGGAGTCTCGCGGCGGCCGAACCCTCGCGGTGGTCCTGCGTCGTGCCGCTCTCTGGAGGCGGAAAGGCTGAGTCCGCCGAAAAACTCAAAGGCCTCCCCATTTGGGCTTGGCACGGCGAGAACGATCACGCCATCGCGGTGAATCGCTCGCGCGAAATGATTGACGCGCTGGAGGCCGCCGGAGCAAATCCGCGCTACACCGAGATTCCCGGCGGAGACCACGACAGTTGGAGGATCGCGTATGCCGACGATCGGCTGATCGCCTGGATTCTCAATCCAACAAAAGTCGATCCCGACAAGTTGCCGGTTCCGAAGGATCGATTGCAACCCAAGCAAGTCATCGCTGAACCGTTCGCTACCGCCCTCGAAATTCCGAAAGCGATGTACGCGCGGCTGGGCAATCAAATGCTCGAAGCCGTGGCGTATGGGGCTCATCAGCAAGTTCCACAAGACATGCTCAGCGGACGGCTCAACGACATGTTCTCGTCCACAAACGTCGAGGGCTACGGATTCTCGATTCGCTTCTCCGGCATCTCGTACGCCAGCCAATTGAAGCAGATCCGGCTCAAGGCGCACGCGAAGGACCGGCTGAACATTCAAGTTGGACTGACGAACGCCATACTCAACATCGGCGGCACGTCCGTCAGCGGCGAAAGTCACTCGGCGTCCGCAGGGCCGATTCAAATTGGGATCGGTCACCGCCGGCCAGTTTGGTTGAGTGTCGACGTGCAGCCGTATGTGGAAAATCGCCGCATCCGACTGCGTCAAGTGGCGGCCCGGTTCGATATCCCAAATGACAACTGGTACGTCACATCACCGGCTGGTGTCTCCACGCAAGGCTTCGGCATGAGCAGTGAGAAAGTTTCGAGCGGACTTGTCAGCGGCCTATATGGCAGCAAGCAGCGGATTGAAACCGAAATCGTAGCCGTCGTCCCGAAACTTCTCGAAACCCTGGAAAAGAAACTCGCCGAACGAGGCGACGCCAGTGATGTGGCGGGGCGTTTCTGGCCACTGCCGGTTTACAAACCACGACTGCGATTCTTTCCCCAAGAGATCAGCACAGATCAGAACGGCATCACGCTGGTGATGGGACTCAGCGCGGCGGCGATCGATCCGCACAAAGCTCCAAAGCAACCCGATGTCATCGAACTGCCGGCCGCAATTCCAGCCGACTTACCGAACATCAAGAACCTGCAAGTGGGAATCGTGCCCGACATACTCGAACCGCTGACCGAGATGCTGGTCAGCGCCGATGTCGCTCACATTCACGCACTCGACATTCCAGAAAATACGTTCGCCAAGTTTGCCGACAAAGCCGCACTGACCGAAGCGATTCCCGAATTGAAGCGTCATCGTGATGCCGAGATTTGGCCAGAATTGTCTCTGGCCAAAGGCATCAGCGTTGACGATGTTGATGGCGACAAGGACACAACTCGGTTGCAATTTCATGTCCGCAAGTTGCTCATCACGACATCGCTGGTGGAGGCCGGAAACGCAGTGGCCGGCGGCGTGGTCGAACCGATTGACCCGCGTCGCGCCAAACCATTTACGGTTGTTGAAGCAGAAATCAAACAAATGGCTGTGGCGGAATTGCTCAAGCCCGATTCGCAGACACGCTCCATCAAGTTCGCCTGGGAAGGCGACCCAGAAATCAAACTCACCTGCCGCTTCGCCGAGGGTTATCAGGCAGAGAACTCAACGATCCACGATGATCTGATCGAAGCCTGGCTCAAGGAAAGCTGGAAAGCCTGGACCGGACTGACTCCCGTGGCGACTGCCAGCATCCCCGACCTCGATTTCGGCCTGACCAAAATGCGGATGAACAAAGCCGGTTGGGAATCACCGCACTTGTTCGCGGTCTTTACTCCGCCGGGAGTGAAGCTGTCCAACAGCAGCGATGAAGTCTTCACCTACGAGACGAAAGGCCCATACTCCGATTGGGGCGGCCCATACAAACTCGAACCGGGCAAGTCACACGACTACGAAATCTCGTACCCGCTGACGTACCGCCGCAAAGGTGAGGTCTACACGCTCGCACCAGGTTCACACTCGGAATTCCGTGACCCAATCAAAGGCGGACCACCACGTCTGTTCCAAGTGCGGGAGTAAGAAATGCTGATATGGCGAATGATAATTGAAAGCCTGCTCGTGATCGACTTAGGACCGGCGAATCAATAACTGTCGTAGCCGAAGTCGCCAGACTTCGGATCTGAACTCTGGCGAGTTCAGCGACATCTGACAGTTATTTCTGCGCCGGTCCTAAGCTTAATCTAGTCGTACGAGTCGGACTTCACGCCAGAACATCCTCCACCACATGCCCATGCACGTCGGTCAGCCGGAAGTCGCGGCCGGCATGGCGGTAGGTCAGTTGCGTGTGGTCGAAGCCGAGCAGATGCAGCATCGTCGCATGCAGGTCGTGAACGTGGACCGGGTTCTCGACCGCTCGATAGCCGAACTCGTCGGTCGCGCCGTAGACCATCCCGCCCTTCACGCCTCCGCCCGCCATCCAGACCGTGAAGCCCCAATGATTGTGATCACGGCCTCCCCCTGCCCTGCCCTGCATCAGTTCGACCGCCGGCGTGCGGCCGAACTCGCCACCGCAAAGAACCAGAGTTTCCTCGAACAAGCCGCGCTGTTTCAGGTCCGTCAACAAAGCTGCGATCGGTCCGTCACACTGCCCCGCCAGTTGCCGATGATTCTTTTCCAGATTGTCGTGACTGTCCCACGGCTGCACATCGCCGTGATAAAGCTGGACGACTCGCACACCCCGCTCGATCAGCCGCCGAGCCAACAGCAATTGCCGGCCGTGAACTCCGTCTCCGTAAGCTTCCAGAACATGCTTCGGTTCGCGCGATAAATCGAACGCGTCAGTCGCTTCCATCTGCATGCGATAGGCCAGTTCAAAAGCCTGAATGCGCGCCTCAAGCTCCGGCTCATCGAGTCGCGACTGCTGATGCCGGCGATTGAGCTGTGACAGCAGATCGAGTTGCCGCCGTTGATCGCGTCGCGTCACGGCGGTCGAGGTGATGTTGTCGATCAACTCATCGACGCGCGTCTTCCGAGTATCGAGATGCGTCCCTTGATAGACGCCAGGCAAGAACGCGGACCGCCAATTCGAAACGTCCGCTACCGGCAGTCCCGGACACATCGCGATGAAACCGGGGAGGTTCATGTTCTCGGTCCCCAAACCATACGTCACCCAGGCTCCCAAGCTGGGTCGCGACAGCCGCTCGTCGCCGCAGTTCATCAGCCGCATCGACTGCTCATGGTTCGGCGTGTTGGCGTGCATCGACCGAATAAAACACATGCTGTCGGCATGAGCGGCGGTCTTCTCGAAGATCTCGCTGATCTCGATGCCGCTCTCGCCGTACTTGCGAAAGCGAAACGGCGAAGCCATCGCCGCACCGGTGTGTCGCTCGGTCGTGAGGTTCCCGGCTGGAAGCGTCTGCCCATGATATTGGGCCAGCGCGGGCTTCGGATCAAAGGTATCGACTTGCGACGGGCCACCGTTGAGATAGATGTGAATGAGATGCTTCGCCTTGCCGGAGAAGTGCGCCGGCTTCGCCGCCAGCGGCAACGCGCGCGTTACCGCGTTTTTCGCCAACAGCCCATCGTCATTCAACAGCCCGATCAGTCCGAGCATTCCCAGCCCGGTGCCCGAGCGACTCAGCAATTCGCGGCGTGAAAATAAAGACATGGTGGCTCCGATTGCCGACAATTGATAGGACTTATTGGACAAGGCTCATTCGGTAATCCAGGGAGGTCACTTCGGGAAATATTTTTTGCCACAGATGAAACACGGATTGAACACGGATCAGGACAGGAGGCGGAGGCAGG